>JACRCB010000181.1 GCA_016219165.1 Deltaproteobacteria bacterium
ATCCCCGGCAGGAGCGTAAAGACCGTATACTCAACGGTCTTACCTTTGAGGATGAGGGGGGTGAGGGAAATAACGAGCAGGAATTTTACAACACCCGCGCCGAACGACCAAAACTCCCTCAGATTCGGCCTCTTCGTGCAAAGGCATATAAGAATAACCGCAACGACTGAACTCAACACCGCGAGCAATGGCCTTATCGATACCACCGTATCCATACGACTCCTATAAAGACCCTCCCGCCATCTGGGCGAGTTTTATGAAGTAACCCGGATAAACGCCTAAGAGTATGGTCCCCGCCGCGGCTATGGCGAGCGCATAGTAGAGGCCCCGCGAAGAGGCTGTCTCCACGGGATTTACCGGATCCTTCATGTACATGAGCATGACTATCCTTATATAAAAATATGCGCCTACCGCGCTCATCAAGACCGCAATCACGGCCAATCCCACCATCCCTTTATGTATGAGCGCCATGAATATATAGAACTTTCCGATGAACCCGGCCGTCGGCGGAAGCCCAGCAAGCGAGAACATGAATATAAGCATCAGCAAGGCCATCCCCCCCCTCGTCTTTGCAAGCCCCGTATAGTCCTCTATCATCTCCCCTTTCTGCTCACCCTTCCTCATCATTATGATTATCGAAAAAGCGCCCAGGTTCATGAACGCATATACGGCCATATAGTACATAACGCTCGATGCGCCCTCCGTCCCGCCGGCGACCAACCCCAGCAGGGCGTAGCCGACATGCCCGATACTGGAGTATGCGAGCATCCTCTTTATGTTTTTCTGCGCTATCGCAACGATGTTGCCGTAGACGAGGCTTAAGACCGCCACTATGGCCACGATGACTACCCACCGGCTGTATGCGGGCTGCAGCCCTTCCGTAAAGACCCTCAAGACGGCCGCACACGCCGCGGCCTTCGGGCCCGCGGACATAAAACCCGTAATCGGGGTGGGCGCGCCCTCGTAGGCGTCCGGCGCCCACATGTGGAAGGGCACTCCCGCTATCTTAAAGCCGAATCCGGCAACGAGCATGATGATTGCGATGGAGAGGGCGGGCGTGTGCATGGAAGGGTCCGCAAGTGCCCCGGCCACCGCGCTGAGTTCCGTTGTCCCGGTAATGCCGTATATGAACGATATGCCGTAAAGGAGGACGCCGGAAGAAAACGCGCCGAGGATTACATACTTCATCGCGGCCTCGTTAGACCTTGCGTCTTTCTGTAAAAACCCTACAAGCACATATACCGGTATGCTCATGAGCTCCACCGCGACGTATATGGAAAGAAGGTCGGAGGCGGATGCGGCAATCATCATCCCGCTCAAGGAAAAAAGCATCAGGGTATAATACTCGCCGGTATTTATATCCTCCTCCTTTACATAGTGGAAAGAGAGCATCATCGAGAGCACGGTGGCGAGATACAATACGAATTTAAAGAACGTGGAAAACCCGTCGACAACGAACATGCCGGCGAAGACCTTTTTCCACATCACGTCCGTCCCGACAAGGTAAAGGGAGAAAAACGCCGCGGCGGCAACCGCCGCAATCGAGAGGGCGGCGACGATTATCTTCCGCTTCTTCGCAATGAGGAAGTCCACGAGCAGCAATAGACACGCCGCCCCCGCGACAATCGCCTCTGGTATTACCGCCATGACGTCTCTAAGGCCGAATATCATCCTGAAAAAACCTCCTCACAGGAAAAAACTTCCTGTGAAAAACTTTCCATGCCCCTGCGCAGTCCGGGGCAGTCCCCTTTCAAAAACTTTAAAACCCCGCAAAATAAGCCGCTAATATGCCCCGCCTACCTTTGTTACAATCCGCTCAACCGCATTATCCATTATATTGAGAAAGCTCATCGGCTGGAAACCTATCCAGAAAATGAACAAGAGGAAACCCAGGAGCGCCACGACCTCCCTGAAACCCACATCCCGCACCTCGTGTGCTTCTTCCCCGTGCCCTCCTTCCTCCCCCACGTCCCCCACGTCCCCATGATGGCCGGCCCCGAAAGCAATCCTCTTATACATCCAGAGCATATAGGCCGCGCCGAGGACAATCCCCGTAATGAGTGGAACTATCAGAAGCCTGTAGTTCTGCCATGCCCCTAAAAGTATCAGGAGTTCCCCGACAAAACCGTTTGTCCCCGGAAAACCAAGGGCCGCAAGCGTAAAGACGAGAAGGAACACGGCATAGAAAGGCACCTTTCTTGCGGCCCAGCCGTAATGAGAGAGGTCCCTCGTGTGGGTCCTCTAGTATATCATGCCCACGCAAAGAAACAACGCCCCGGTAGTAATGCCGTGGTTGAACATCTGAAGTATCCCGCCCTCTATGCCGTTTTTATTGAGAAGAAATATACCCAGCGTTATAAACCCCATGTGGCTCACGCTCGAATACGCAACGAGTTTTTTCATGTCTTCCTGCGACAAGGCGAGGAAGGC
>JACRCB010000023.1 GCA_016219165.1 Deltaproteobacteria bacterium
GAGCCCGTGCCCGCTATGACGGTTATCCTCCCCTTTGCCGCCTTTACCGCAATGTCTATTACACGGTTGTGCTCCTCATAAGTGAGGGTTGCGGACTCCCCCGTGGTCCCGCACGGCACAATGCCGCTGATGCCGTTTTCTATCTGGAATTCAATAAGGCGCCCCAACGCCTTAGCGTCGACCAACCCGTCTTTAAAAGGCGTTACAATCGCGGTGAAACAACCGGTGAACATCCTCTTCCCTCCCATTATACCACGGCCGTCCCTTCAAACACCTCTTCTGCGGGCCCTGTCATGTAGATATGGCCGTCCTTTGCCCAATCTATCTTGAGGGAGCCCCCTTTCAGGGTAACTCGAACGGAGCGCCTTGTAAAGCCCTTCAGGTGCGAGGCAACGGCCGCGGCGCAGGCCCCGGTGCCGCAGGCTGGTGTCTCCCCCGAGCCCCTCTCCCACACGCGCATCCTTATATTCTTTTTATTCACGACCTCCACGAACTCAACGTTAGTCCTCTGAGGGAAAAATCTGTCTTTTTCTATAAGAGGGCCGTATCTTCCCACGGGGAACCTGTCCAGACCCTTTACGAACACAACGCAGTGTGGATTGCCCATTGAAACGCAGATTATATCAAAGCGCCTGTCGCCTGCCTTCAGGGGTCTGTCAATGACACTGCCCTTTGCCCTTACCGGTATGAGGCCTGCTTCGAAGAGCGGCCGGCCCATATTTACCCTTATAAGGTTTTTGCCCACCCTCAGGGGGGTTATAATGCCGGCCATGGTTTCTATCTTAAGTTCCGCCTTCCTATTCAGCTCCCGCTCCCATATGTAACGCGCGAAACACCTTATACCGTTTCCGCACATCTCGGCCCGGCCCCCGTCGCTATTGTATATGTCCATCCTGAAATCGGCCTTTTTTGAACCCCTCATTATGAGCGCCTGGTCAAAGCCTATCCCGAACCTCCTGTCCGAGAGTCTTCTTACAACAGAGGGGAGGTTCCTTAAACCCCTTTTTCTCAGGTCGATAACGATAAAGTCATTGCCGAGCCCGTGCATCTTCGTAAATTTTATCTCCATACTATCCGCCTGAAAAAAGAGGCCGCGCCAACACCTCTCCCTTAATGAGGTCCTCGGCCACCTCTCTTTCCCTTACGACAAAGAACCTTCTGCCGAGGACCATAACCTCCGCGGCCCTCGGCCTCGAGTTATAGTTGCTGGACATGGAAAAACAGTATGCGCCCGCGCTCATAACCGAAATAAGGTCTCCGGGTTTTACCTCGGTAATATCCCTGTCCCTCGCCAGAAAATCCCCGCTCTCGCACACGGGGCCGACTATGTCCGCGGTAATCTCCTTTTTCCCTCCGGGCATTACGACGGGCTTTATCGCATGGTAAGAGCCGTAGAGGGAGGGCCTTGGCAGGTCGTTCATCGCGGCATCGGTGACAATAAAATTCTTAAGCGTCCCTTTCTTTGTATAAAGGACCTTTGTGACGAGTATGCCGGCATTGCCCGCGAGATTCCTCCCCGGCTCGAATATCAATGTTACATCGAGCCCTTTGGTCCCCATAACCACCTCTTTCCCGTACCTCGAGGGATGGGGCGGGGTTTCATCGCCATATGTAATGCCGAGCCCTCCGCCCATATTGAGATAACGTATATCCAGGCCCTCCCGCCTCAGGGTCTCCACGACGTTCCTTGTCTTTTTAAGGGCGTCTATAAAAGGCGCAATCTCGGTTATCTGCGAGCCTATGTGGCAGTCAACCCCGGTAAGGGATAAATTTTTAAGGTTCTCCTTTGCGTAGACGTATTCCTTGAGCGCCTCTTTCGCCTCTATGCCGAATTTATTTTTTTTAAACCCTGTCGCGATATAGGGATGGGTCTTCGGATTAACGCCCGGGTTCACCCGTATCGCAACACAAACCCTCTTTTTAAGCCTCTTTGCGATGCTGTCGATAGCCCTCAGTTCCTGCGCGGATTCCACGTTGAACATGAGGATGTTTTTTCTGATGCCGTATTCTATCTCGTCATCCCTTTTGCCCACGCCCGAAAATACGACCTTTGAGGGGTCGCCGCCCGCCTTAAGGACCCTGAAAAGTTCTCCCCTCGACACTATGTCAAAGCCGCTCCCCATCTTTGCGAACGTCTTTAAGACGGAGAGATTTGAATTCGCCTTTACGGAGTAGCAAATGAGGCGCCTTACCCCTTTAAATGCGCCGTCGAACGCCCTGTAGTGCCTTTTAAGCGTCTTCTGGCTGTAGATAAATACGGGGGTCCCGGCCTCTTTTGCGATTCTCTCCACTGGAACCCCCTCGGCGTAGAATCTGTTACCTCTGTAGTTGAAAAAATGCATCTATAAGAACCTCTCACAGGGGAAATAATACCCCGACCCACCCAGCACCACTTTGGACACGTTGGCTTTGAATGTTATGGAGGAAGCCCTGTCCAAAGTGGTGCTGGGCGCGGATTCTCTCTATGGCTTTTGAGAAACATCTTCAGCCGGCGGCTTTGGAGGGGCCTTCCTGCCGCAGCCAGCCGGGGCAAAAACGGCTATTACCGATAAGACTATCGAGACTGCCAAAATCACTTTCGCAAAACGCCGGATGTTAAGGAAACTCTGAAAAAGTATCTTGAGAGAACCCGACCCATCCTTCGGATGGGTTCCCCGTAAAAAGGTTCTCTCAAACTCTCTCCAAAAACTTTCAGTTCTGGTGGGCACAGCCCACTCTAAAAGTCTTTGAAAGGGGCTTGGGGGAAACCTTTCCGACCCACCCAAAGGGTGGGTGCCCGAAGTTTCCCCCAAAAATGCTTTTTTCAGAGTTTCCTTAAACAACATATCCTAACCTTCCTTCAATTCCTCTTCCGCCTTTTTCAACTGCCTCTTTACGGAGAGGAGCGCGGTCCCGCCGTAGACCCTTCTCGCGTTAATGGAATTCTCTATCGAGACCCTTTTCCTCACATCCTTTTCGAACAGGGGAGAAAACCTCTTCCACTCTTCCGTTTCGAGTTCCTCAAGCCCCTGGCCTTTTTTAATGCAATATGCGACGGCCTTGCCCACGGCCTCATGGGCCTTCCTGAACGGAAGACCTTTTTTAACGAGGTAATCCGCGGCGTCCGTTGCGGTGAGGAAACCTCGGGCCGTTGCCTCCCTCATCCTTTTCTTATTGACCTTCATTGTCCTGAGCATGGGAGGAAATACGCGGAGTACCGCCTTGAGTGTGTCAACCGCATCGAAAAGAGGTTCTTTATCCTCCTGCATGTCTTTGTTGTACGCGAGCGGAAGCGATTTCATCACGGTTAAAAAACCCACGAGACCGCCGTAGACCCTGCCTGTTTTTCCCCTTATAAGTTCCGCGATGTCAGGGTTTTTTTTCTGCGGCATCATGGAAGAGCCGGTTGAAAACGCGTCCGACAGTTCGACAAAACCGAACTCCTGCGTGCTCCATAGTATGAGTTCTTCGGCCATGCGCGACAGGTGCATCATTAAGATGGCCGCGCACGAGAGGAATTCGCATATGAAATCCCTGTCGGAAACCCCGTCGAGGCTGTTTTCCGTAACCCTTGAAAAACCCAGAATCCTTGCGGCGTAACGCCTGTCGAGGTTATAGGGGCTTCCCGCAAGCGCGCCGCTTCCCAGCGGCATACAATCGGCCCTCTCGCGGCATCCCTTGAGCCTCTCCCCATCCCTCTTAAGCATCTGGTAATACGCAAGGAGATGGTGGCTGAAAAGGACGGGCTGCGCCCTCTGCATATGGGTATATCCGGGCATGACGCAGCGAAGGTTCTTTTTTGAAACCTCAAGAAGAGATTTCTGAAAGGCCTTGACGAGCGCGAGGAGCCCGTTTATTTCATCCTTCAGATAAAGCCTTGCATCGAGGGAAACCTGGTCGTTTCTGCTCCTTCCGGTGTGGAGTTTCCCGCCC
>JACRCB010000176.1 GCA_016219165.1 Deltaproteobacteria bacterium
ACCCCCATATGCACCGGTTGTCACGTTATTTTATCTTGACAGCCGGCGGCAAATAAGAACAATATATCAGATTAAGGAGATTTCAGGAAGGGTTTCCACTAAAAGTTTTCCTGAAACCGGAGAACCATGAATGACAATGAGATGCTGAGCCTCCTCGAGGAGGCGGCCGGGAAACTATCGATGGTCGTCGAATACGACGACTTGAGGAAGGGCGCGGTAAACACCCCGGGAGGGGCATTTGTCCTGAGAGGGGAAAGACATATACTCCTGCATAGATACCTTCCGGTAAAAGAAAAGATAGAAATCCTTGCCGAAATCCTCGCAAGGCAGGAAATAGAGGGGGTGGAACTGCCCCCTGCCGTGCGCCATAAACTTGAATCCGCGAGGAATTTCTTTAAAAGACCCGTTTCTTAAGACCCCCTGCGGGTAAAACAGGCCGCTTCATGGCAGGCCTCCGCCGGGAAGTTAAGAAGGCGTACAAGGCCCCAACCCCGCGTAGTGTCTGGATTGTTTGACTATTCAGACAAAGGATGTTACAATTTTTATCCTGGCCATCCGGCAACTGGCGGACTCTGACGGTGCCCGCCTTATTTTTTTGGCGGGATTTCTCACATCCCGCCAAACCGGACAAACCCTGTAAACTGGACTTGAAAGACATGAAAAAATCCATCCGGAACGCGCAAGGCATCTTATTCCTGTCTATCTTCGCCCTCGCGTTCGTCCCCTCATGCGCAACCATCAATACCAACGGCGGCGGTTTGTCGGAGGTCCAGAAAAAACCGAGGTTTTTGAAGGTTCAGGCAAAAGGACAATCGACCTCGGATGTCTATTATTATTTCTCCGTAGCCCAAACACTCAAAAGGGATGGGGATTTCGGCGGGGCCGTTGAGTATTATAAAAAGGCCATCGAGACCGACCCCCTCTCGCCGTTACTTTACGCCGACCTTGCGCACGTATACCTGAGGATGGGCGACAGCGAGATGGCGCTCATGCTGCTTGAGAAATCCCGTGACGTCGATGCCGATTATCTGCCTGCCCATCTCATGTTGGGCGAACTCTACGTCCTCATGGACAGAGACAGCGATTCCATAAAGGAATACGAGAAGGCCGTGCAACTTTCTCCGCAAGACCAGAAACCCTACCTCATGCTCACGGGTGTGTATCTAAAGGAAAAGGAATTTTTAAAGGCGGTTGAGGTGTTGAAGCGGCTTATCGACAAGATACCGGATTCCGTCATGGCTTACTATTACCTCGGCAGAATCGAATCGGAGAGTAACCACCTCGCAAAGGCGGAGGAGTATCTGAAAAAAGCAATCGGGATGAGCCCCTCGTTCCAGTCCGCCTACCTTGAACTTGCCGAGGTCTACGAAAAAGAAAACATGATAGACGAAGCGGTAGCCGCCTATTATAAGGCTATAGAAATCTCGCCGCATGATGCCGGGATAAGAAAAAAACTCGGAGGTCTCCTCATCCAGCACAACAGGCTCGACGAGGCAATCAAACAGTATAAGGAACTGAAAGGTATGGACTCGGCGCGGGTTGACGCAACGATAAAGATAGGGCTTATATACTTCGAACAGAAAAAATATGAGGAGGCCGCAAGGGAGTTCGGCGCGGCCCTCGACGAAGACCCCTCAAACGACAAGGTGCGTTATTACCTCGGCTCCGCCTATGAAGAAAAAGGAGACCTCGCAAAGGCCGAAGCGGAGTTTAAAAAGATATCTCCGGACAAGACCGCGTTTGCGGACGCAAAGATACATCTCGCCTTCATATACGAAAGGCAGAAAAGGTTAGACAGCGCGGCAGATGAAATAAAGTCGGCGATAGAACTTAAAGGAGAGGATACGGAACTCCTGAGGATCCTTGCCTCCATCTACAAAGAGGCCGGGAAGTTCGACGATGCGGTCGGGGTAATCAATAAGGCCATCAAACTCGATGAAAAAGACGAGGAACTGTACTACATGCTCGGCGTCCTCCATGACGGGGCCGGGAGGTGGGAAGAATCCATCGCCGCGATGCAAAAGGTCGTGGGTTTAAACCCATCCCATGCAAACGCCATGAACTACATAGGCTATACCATGGCGGAAAGGGGTATAACCCTCGATAAGGCCGAAGAATACATCAAAAAAGCCCTGGCCATCGAGCCTGAAAGCGGCCACATAATAGACAGCCTCGGCTGGGTCTATTTCAAGAAGGGGGAAGCGGAGAAGGCAATAACCGAGCTGGAAAGGGCGGCCAAATATCTGCCGAACGACGCGATTGTGGCGGAGCATCTCGGAGACGCCTATCTTAAAAAAAATTACAGGAAAAAGGCGCTGGATGCATACGAAAAGGCAACAGGACTCGCCCCGGATAACGCCCCGCTCAAGGCAAAGTTTGAGAAACTCAGGGAAGAACTCAAGGTCAGATGACCGCCGGCGTCCATACCCGGCCGGCGCGGGATCCGATTGCCCGGCAGCGGAGAAGAACTTTAAGCCGCTTCAAAATCTTTTGCCTCCGGAAACTCTCCCTGCCGCTCTTTGTCCCGGTTATCTTTTTTTCCCTCTACGGTTGTTCCGCCCTCCCAAAACCCCTGCCGCATGAATATCCGGGAATCCCCGTGACATCCCTCAGGGCGAAGGCGTTGATTGAATCGGAGAACATCCCAATCCCCGGCAAGGCTACCATAACCATTAAGAACCCGGACCTCGCGAGGGTGGAGGTCTACGGCCCTCTAAACCAGATTATTACCATCGTTACCATAGCCCATGATAATTGCCTTTTGTACTCAAACGGCAGGGTCAGGTCATGCGGGAAAAAAGACCGCGCCGTATATTCCGCGGGACTCAAAGAACTCACGACGGTCCTCCTCGGCGGAACCCTGGAGGCAGGGGAGGGAAAAGACCTTGAGATTGTAAAAGACGGGATGGGCAGGCTTTCAAGATTCACGAAATTCGAGGACGGGACACCCGTCGTGACCGTTACGGTCAAGGACTATAAAGACGTAAGAGGGGTGGAGATACCTTTCGCCGTCATGCTGGAGAGTAAAGAGGAGAAACTTCTAATCGAGTATTATTCGGTCGAATTGAATCCGGAAATAAATAACGAAACGTTCACCCTGCCCCTGCCCCTGCCACTACCCCTGCCTTTGACGCCATAAGGTCCAGCTTAAGGAAACTCCGAAAAATTGTATTGTTGGGGGAACCTTTCCGACCCACCCTTCGGGTGGGTGCCCGAAGTTTCCCCCAGACCCCCTCCAAAGACTTTTAGAGTGGGCTGTGCCCACCAGAACTGAAAATTTTTGGAGAGAGTTTGAGAGAACCTTTTTACGGGGAACCCATCCAAAGGTTGTGTCGGGTTCTCTCAATATACTTTTCCAGAGGTTACCTAAAACGGTATCTTGCATCCGGGCCGGGCTTTTTCGAGTATTTCCCGCACGAACCCCTTGAACCTCTCAAGGAGTCCTTTGCTTTCGGCCTCGAACCTGAAGACCAATACCGGCTGGGTGTTGCTTGCCCTTACAAGCGCCCATCCTCCCTCGAACACAATCCTCAGCCCGTCTATATCTATTATATCCCTTATCTTCAATCCCCCGCCTTGTTTAACGACCTTTCTCAATTGTTCTATCACCCCGAACTTCTCGCCGTCGGGACAATCGACCCTTATCTCCGGAGTGGAGAACGTCTCTGGAAGCCCCTTAAGGAGGTCTGAAAATACACACTGCGGTTCGCCTCTCCTCTTTTCCGCGAGTATCTCAACGAGCCTGCATGTGGAGTATATTGCATCGTCGAAGCCGAAGTACCTGTCCGCAAAGAATATGTGGCCGCTCATCTCCCCGGCCAGAAGCGACTTCAAATCCTTCATCTTCGATTTTATGAGCGAATGCCCCGTCTTCCACATAAACGCCTTCCCGCCGAGCCGCTTGACCTCGTCATACATGACATGCGAACATTTAACCTCTCCCACTATCGTCGCGCCGGGGTTTGTCTTGAGGATGCTTCTCGCGTATACGACCATCAACTGGTCTCCCCAGACAGCCCTTCCCTTTTCGTCCACCACCCCGATTCTGTCCGCGTCCCCGTCGTAACCGGCCCCGAAGTCCCCCCCTTTTTTCCTCACCTCTTCGATGAGGGTCTTTATATTCCCGGGTACAGTGGGGTCAGGATGGTGGTTTGGAAAACGGCCGTCCGGCTCGCAAAAAAGTTCAACCACCTCGCATCCCAATTTCCTTAAAAGGGCCGGGGCTACAAGCCCGGCCGTGCCGTTGCCCGCGTCCACAATGACCTTTACCGGCCTTTTTAGACCCGAAGGCAGCAGGGTATCTGAGAATTTTTCGACATGGTAATCTATATATCTTGAAATTATATCCACCTCTTCCAACTTCCCTTTCTTATCCCCGCCGGAGGCCCCGGCGCGCCCAATCTCATTCATTATATCTTTTATTCTCTGGATCTCGGGGCCGTGGATAGTCTCTTTGCCAACACTTATCTTGAAGCCGTTATATTCGGGCGGGTTGTGGCTCCCTGTGACCATCACCCCTCCGTCGAGAGAGAGTGTGTGTATGGAGAAATACTCAAGCGGGGTGGGGCAGACGCCTATGTCAATGCAATTAATCCCGCTTCCAATAATCCCCTGTATCAGGGCATCCCTCAATTCGCCGGAAGATAACCTCACGTCCCGCCCCACGCTCACGGTGAGGGTCTTCCTTCCCGCCTTTTCCTGAAGGTATCTCGAAAAGGCCTTTCCGAGAAGGCAGGCGACCTCCGCCGTTAAATCCTGCCCGAACCTTCCCCTTATATCGTACTCGCGGAATATGCCGTCGTCTATCACGATACCCATCTCATGCCTTACCCTTTCTCAACCCCGAAAAGAATCCTTTCAACAGCTCAGTCGCCTCTTTTTCCATTACCCCGCTTGCGACCTTTATCCTGTGGTTCAACCTTTCATCCCCGGATATGTCGTATAAAGAGCCGCATGCGCCCGCCTTCGGGTCGAAAGACGCAAAAACGAGCCTCTCGACCCTTGCCTGAACCAGCGCCCCCATGCACATAAGGCAGGGCTCGAGCGTTACATAGAGGGTTGCGCGCTCAAGCCTCCAGTTTTTAATCTTCCTTGAGGCCCTCCTTATCGCGATTATCTCCGCGTGGCTTGTGGGGTCCAAGGAAGATTCCTTCTTATTGTATCCCCTCGCAATAACGCCCCCCTCCCGCACGATTACCGCGCCGACCGGGACCTCCCCTGTTTTTGCGGCCTTAAGGGCCTCTTTCAATGCCTCGGCCATGAAAAGGGCCTCTTCTTTCTTCAAGGAACTTGCTCCCGGGGGCTTGATAGTTTAAGGAACCTCTGAAAAAGTATCTTGAGAGAAACTTTTTTTAAAAAGTTTCTCTCAAAATCTCTTCAAAAACTTCTAAACTTCCCCCTGCCGCACCCCCAAATGGGGGTGCGGCAGGGGGAAACTAAAAGTCTTTGGAAAGGGGTTTGGGGGAAACCTTTCCGACCCACCCTTGCGGGTGGGTGCCCGAAATTTCCCCCAAAAATGCTTTTTTCAGAGGTTCCTTAAGTGTTAAAGGGAAAGGCAACGGGTCTTTCTTGTCTTATATATACGGGGGGTATCCGGTTGTTGGGCAACCGCCGTCTTTACAACGCCTATTCCGGCATCCGGCGCGGTTCAGGGGGGGATATACGGTCCATGCAGAAGTTGCACTCTTAGAGCATGGCGAGCGATTTATCGTTGAGCTTCGTTATATCGGCTTTGGCCCCGCCATCTTCCAAGACACGCCTGTACTCGTTCAAGACCGTATCCTCCACCATCTGCCTTGTGGGAGCGTCGAGGGGATGGACCAGGTCCCTGTATGTTCCATCCTTCATCTTCTTGGCGGGCATGGCGACAAAGTATCCTGTGTTTCCCTTTATCACCTTCACGTCCCTTATTACAAAACACCCGTCCAGTTTCATCGTTACGAACGCCTTGAGCCTTTCGTCCCCGTCCACGGCCAATACCTTTACCTCGGTGATGTTCATGAGAATACCTCCTGTTATGATATTGCAAATTAGTTTCTGTCCGATGTCTGCGTGAACTATAGTAATATGCAAATGCCATACCATTGCCGTGCCGTTAAATAAAATAAGATGTAAAACCAAGGCCTTATATGAATTTTCCGTAAAATCTTACAATATTCTTTATTGCATACGCACAATTTTATATGCAGTTATAAACAAAAGACTGTGCATATGATATGCCCATCAGTGTCTGTAAATAATAAATAGAAGCCGGGTTTAATTGCAATCTTGAAGATTGACTTTGACATCGTCTTGGATTATTCTTTGCTCTACCGTGAGACAACGCCTGACCTACAAGAACGCTGGAGTGGATATCAGGGAGGGGGATGAGTTTATCCGCCTGATTAAACCGCTTGCAAGGGCCACCTACACAAAGGGTGTTATAAGCGGCGTCGGGGGTTTCGGCGCGTCATTTGAGGGGAGATTCGAGGGGATGAAAGACCCCGTCCTCGTATCATCCACAGACGGGGTGGGCACAAAACTTAAAATCGCGTTCATGGCGGACCGCCACGATACGGTCGGGATAGACCTCGTGGCGATGTGCGTAAACGACGTGGCGACAACCGGGGCAAGGCCTCTTTTTTTCCTCGATTATTTCGCAGCCGGCAGGCTCGATAAAGAGAGGGCGTCGGAAGTAATAAAAGGGATTGCAAAGGGTTGCAAGGAGGCCGGGTGCGCCCTCGTAGGCGGGGAGACCGCGGAGATGCCGGGAATCTATAAGGGCGGCGAATACGACCTCGCGGGCTTTACAGTAGGCGTGGTCGAAAAGAAAAAAATAATAGACGGTTCAAAGATAAAACCCGGGGATAAAATCATAGGACTCGCTTCAAGCGGGCTTCACAGCAACGGCTATTCGCTCGCGCGGAAACTTTTTTTTGAAACACTCGGCCATAAACTCACGGACAGACCCATTGGGTTTAAAAAAACACTCGGCAAAGAACTCCTCACCCCCACGCGCATATACGTTAAAACCATACTCGCGATAGCCAAACACTTCGAGGTCAAAGGCAGGGCGCACATAACCGGCGGGGGCCTTACCGGGAATATCCCGCGGTGCCTCCCTGAAGGCGTAAAGGCGGTAATCCGCGAAGGTTCATGGACAGTCCCCCTTATCTTCAGATACATCAGGGATGCGGGTAGTGTTGCGGACACGGAGATGAGAAGGACTTTCAACCTCGGCATAGGGATGGTCATGGTCGTAAGCAGAGGGGCTGAGGCGGGTATAATAAAAAAACTTAGAAGTCTCGATGAGAGGCCATACTCCATAGGGGTCGTCGAGAAAAAAAGACGGACGGAAGAACCCGTAGAATTCAGGAAGCAGGAAAGATGGTAATCCTCGGCGTTTTGGCATCCGGCTCCGGCACGAACCTCCAATCCATAATAGACGCGATAGAATCCAAAAAACTCTCCGCACGGATAAATGTCGTTATAAGCGATAACCCCGGCGCCTATGCACTCGAGCGGGCGAAAAGACACGGCCTCAAAACCGAGGTCGTAACAAAGGACGAATACCCTGAAAAAGAGGCGTTCGACGGAAAACTTGTCTCTATACTCAAAGAAAACGGCGTCGGCCTCGTAATACTTGCCGGGTTCATGAGGCTCCTTTCGCCCCTTTTTGTAAGGGCCTTTCCCATGAAGATTATGAACATACACCCCTCGCTCCTTCCGAGTTTTACCGGTCTTGACGTCCAGAAAAAAGCCCTCGATTACGGGGTCAAATTCTCCGGGTGCACCGTCCATTTTGTGGACGAGGGGGTTGATACGGGCCCCATCATAATCCAGGCGGTCCTTCCCGTAGCGGCGAACGACACCCCTGAAACCCTTAAAAAAAGGATACTCGGGGAAGAACACCGCATATATCCGCAGGCGATACAGCTCTACAGCGAAGGAAGGCTTACTGTAAAAGGAAGACGTGTTACGGTAAAGGACGGCGGCGGACAGGAAGGGACGCTTGAAAACCCTCCCGTCTGCATCTTTAAGGACGAATGAAGAGATGTCCTGTAATAGTCAGCGCATGCCTTGTAGGCATAAAATCAAGGCACGACGGGACCGATGCGTTAAGCGGTGATGTCCTCGCCTCGCTCGGAGACGCCGTTATAATACCGGTCTGCCCCGAACAACTCGGAGGGCTCCCCACACCCAGGCCCATGGCCGAGATTACGGGAGGCGACGGCACCGATGTACTCAAAATAGATGTGCTCGGAATCGATGCGCTCAAAAAGACGGCACGGGTTGTGGATGAAAATGGAAGGGACGTAACGCTTAATTTCATTAAAGGGGCTGAGGCGGCCCTGAGTATTGCGAAACTTTCCGGGACGGGAAAAGCGATTTTAAAGGAAAGAAGCCCCTCATGCGGGGTAAAAAGGATAGTGAGGTCAGGCAAAGAGGCGCCTGGCATGGGCGTTACCGCGGCCCTCCTTAAAAGAGAGGGCATAGAAATAGAAGGAGTAGGGTAATATAACCGCCGGCGCCCAGCACCACTCTGGACACGAAAGTCTTGAATGTTACATAGGTGGTGCTGTCCAGAGTGGTGCTGAGCGGAAAACGACAGGCAAAGGAGGTACCCTTATGAAGATAACCTTTCAGGGGCACGCCTGCTTCATGCTCGAAGGGGAAAAGTCAAGGGTCATAATAGACCCGTTCCTCAACGGGAACCCCCTCTCAAAGATAAAGCCCAAGGACGTGAAAGTTGACGCGGTGCTCGTAACCCACGGCCACGGAGACCATCTCGGGGACGCGGTCGAGATATCGAAGACCAACGGGGCGCCCGTCATAGGCACGTTTGAACTGGTGAACTACTGCATGGGAAAAGGCGCAACGGGACACCCCATGCACATAGGCGGGGGTTTCAACTTCCCGTTCGGGAGGGTGAAACTCACCATAGCGTTCCACAGCTCCACAACGGACGAAGGGCCGGCCGGCAACCCCTGCGGCTTTCTTGTGACGATGGACAAGAAAACCGTTTACCACGCCGGCGATACCGCGCTTTTTTCCGACATGGCCCTTATAGGGCCGGTTGACTGCGCCATGATTCCGATAGGTGATAATTTCACAATGGGCATCGAGGACGCGATACGGGCGGTAAGGCTCGTAAAGCCGCGGGTAGCCATCCCCATGCACTATAATACCTTCGACGTGATAAGGCAAAACCCCGAGGAGTTTAGAATGGGGCTTGAAGGCTCGCACACGGAGGTAAAGATTTTAAAGCCCGGGGAGAGCGTGGAGATCTAGAAAGGGTATATTTCAGAGAAGAGGGTTATCCATGTTATTA
>JACRCB010000179.1 GCA_016219165.1 Deltaproteobacteria bacterium
CCGAAAAACCATATGAATTTATTGACAAAGATAAGCGGGTGGGACAGCCACCTATAACTGAAAGTCTTTGGAAAGGGGTTTGGGGGAGAACCTTTCTACAGAAAGGTTTCCCCCAAAAAGCATTTAATCAGAGGTTCCTTAATCTAATGGCAGGCTTGAAGGTAAGGTTTATAACCAACCCCGTCGCCGGCGGGAATGGAGGGGCCGGAGCAATAACGGGCGCGGTAAGCAGGGTGCTCTCCGGGGCCGAGGGGATATTCGAGATAAAGGTGAGCGCGGGTATCTCCGATACGCATAGGCTTTCGGCGGAGGCCGCGGATAAGGGTTATGATTCGGTATTTGCCTGCGGCGGGGACGCCGCGGTAAACGCCGTGGCCTCGGCCATCGTAAACTCGGAGGTTTCCCTCGGGATAATCCCCGGAGGCATGGGTGGAGGACTTTCGGAAACGCTGAACTTACCCGCGGCTCTGGACGAGGCCGTAAGCGTCCTTGTAAAGGGGAGGATAAGGGAGATAGACGCTGGTATGGTGGGAGATAGGTTTTTTTTCTCCGCGGCCGGCATAGGCCTTGAGGCGGCAATAGGCAAAACCTCCGGCAGCCGGACGGAAAAAGGCGGGAGAGGGCCCGGGGCTCTAAAGTATGTGACGGCGGCCGTCAAGGAGCGCTTCGTTTACGGGTCAGTTTACGGGTCAGGCAGCGTTGTGATTAGATGGGAAGAAGGAAGCCTGAGGGCGAGGCCGCTTTTTTTGACCGTTGCAAATGCGCCGCGGCGCGGCGGGTGTGTTGCGCCCTCCGCTTCGGCCCGGCTCGATGACGGACTCTTCGATGTATGTCTTGTTGAGAAGGCAGGGCTTGCGGGAACACTCTATCTTACGCGGAAGTTTTTTCGAGGAGATATCTCCTCGTCAAAACAATTTAAGATGATAGAGGCCCGCGCCCTTTCGGTTGAGAGGGAAACCGCCGGGCCAGTGCATGCCGACGGGGAGGTGTTTGAGGGGGAAGAAACACTTGAGTTCAGGTTGCTTCCCAGGGCGCTTAAGGTGTGGACGTTTTAGCAGGCCGACCCATCCTTCGGATGGGTGCCCCGAAAAGTCCCCTATTGTTATTGCGAGGAGCGATTTTTGCGGTTGAGAGGCGAAGCCGAAGCAAACCAGGAGATTCCTCGCTTTGCTCGGAACAGGCTCCGTAATCTCTAACTGTTTGATTTATCTAAAGATGGGATTGCTTCGCTTTGCTCGCAAAGACGGCAAATCGAGTTTTTCAACAACCTGTTAGACCATAAAGGAGGCTTCCAAAGATGCCCCACAGAGGCTCTTTTGCCGGAGAGAAAAAGATAGAGGGCGAACTCGGGAGAAGGCATTTTAAAAGCCTCTCTCCGAGGGAGAAACTCCTCACGGCTTACAGGCACCTTGAGGACCTGCGCCAGTTAAACGGCGGATACGTGGCGTCTCCGTATAAGGGTGAAAACGGCGGCGACAGGTATAACGTCTTCTGGCTCAGGGATATAATGTATGCGACTTACGCAAACGAGTACGTGGGCGCCTACGACAAGATGATAGAGAGTTACAGGCTGATACTCAGGCTATTCCAGAAGTACAGGCACAAGATGACGGCGGGCGCAAGGAAGCGGAGGTATCTCGGAAGCTGCGCCGGAGAGGTCATACACGCAAGGGTCCATCCCGTAACGCTCGAGGAGATAACGCACGAGTGGGGGCACCACCAGTTGGATATATTCGGGCTCTTTCTCTATAAAACAGGGGATTTGATAAAGAAGGGGCATCGGGTCATAGGAACGGACGAGGCCGAAACCCTCATACTCCTGCGGGACATAGTGCTTTATCTTACAACCGTGAGGTGGCATTCGGACCCTGATTTCGGGGTGTGGGAGGAGGGGCCCGAGGTCCACTCTTCGAGTATCGGCTCCGTGCTTGCTGGGCTTACGATGTGGCACGACGACGGATATTACCACCACAAGTATTCTCACAGGATAGACCTCCACAGTTACCTGCCGGTGCCGGAAGAGGTCATCGAAGCGGGCAGGTCCGCCATCGGCAGTATTCTTCCCTCGGAGTCCGCGGCGCGGCCTTATGACATGGCGCAACTCTCGCTTATCTGGCCATACAACATCGTCACGGAGGCGCAGGCAAAGGATATACTCAAAAACATCGAGGAGAACCTTGTGAGGGGAAATGGCGTTATAAGATACCCGGGAGACCTCTATTACAACGCGAATCCCCGGGAACCCCTCAATAACGAGGCCCAGTGGCCGCTCGGTTTCGCTTGGCTCGCCGTAGTATATTCCAAATTGGCGCTTAAGAGCATAAGGCAGGGCGGGATGTTCGCCGCCCCCGCGGACTTCATGGAGAAGGCCCGGGGGTATCTCGAAAGGCTCGAAGGCGTTATGACGGAGGACGGGAGGGTGCCCGAACTTTATTCGGGCGGCAACACGAACTGGAACGCGCCCCTTGCCTGGGCGCAGAGTTTCTATGTCGTCGCCCACCAGAGTTTTTCACACGCCGTGGAGATGTCCGGGAAGAAAGTATAACCGGGTGCAAGAAGAGGAAGGGTTATTGGGCAGAGAGAAGATAAAGATGAACCCGGTTGCCTTCCGGGCGACGGTTGTAAACATCATCGGCAACCTTTTCCTCTTCGCCATAAAGATAACGGTCGCGCTCCTTTCCGGGAGCATTGCACTCCTTTCCGAGGCGTTCAATTCCCTTACCGACATAGTATCTTCCATAGCCATATTCATATGCGTGAGGATCTCGGACAAGGATGCCGACGAAGGGCATCCGTTCGGGCACACGGGGGCCGAGCCCGTGGCCGGCATCATCGTCGCGGTCTTTGCGGGGATACTCGGGTTTGAGGTCATAAGGGCGTCGGCCGGGCGTCTTGTAAGCGGCGGGGTTGTCGTTGCCGGAACCTTTGCCGTCCTCGTTCCCGTCGTTACCGCTTTTGTAAAGAGCGGCATGGCGTTTTATTTCAGACTTGTCGGAAGGCAGGCGATGAGCCCGGCGCTCATCGCGGTCTCTCGCGATTCGCTCTCCGATGTTTTCGTGGCCGTCGCGGCCCTCGTCGGGATAGGAGGGGTGAGGCTCGGCTACGGATATCTCGACCCCATTGCCGGATTGGTCATAAGCCTCTGGATAATATACACGGGCTACCGCATAGGCATGGACAATATAAATTACCTCATGGGCAGCGCCCCGGATAAAGCGCTTATGGAGGAGATAAGGTCGTCCGCCATGGGTGTTAGAGGGGTGAGGGATATAAACACCGTGAGGGCCCACTACGTGGGTTCCTTCATACACGTTGAGATACATGTGGAGGTGGCGAAGGACCTCTCCACATCCGACTCCCACGCAATCGGCAAAGAGGTGGAAAGGGCCGTCGAGAGGATAGGGACTATAGAAAAGTCCTTTGTCCACATAGACCCGGTTTGATTTGAGGAGGGGTTGAGGAGAAGCGAAGCCATGGATTTCGACTCATTGAGCAAGACGCAGAGAGAGATTGTATTTTCCAAAGAGCCGCATCTGCTCGTCTGGGCAGGGCCCGGCAGCGGAAAGACGAGGGTTCTTTCTTTCCGGTACGCGCGCCTTGTAAGGGACGGCGTAAGCCCCGAAAGCATCCTCGCCATAACTTTTACGAACAGGGCCGCCGTGGAGATGAAGACCCGCATAGCCGCACTCCTCTCCCTCGATTGTCCGGCCTCCGTAAGGAACGTCGGGACCTTCCACGGTTTCTGCCTCAGGCTCCTTAAAAAGAAAAGGAGTTTTACGCTCATATCGAGGCCCGAGCAGACAAAACTCCTGAGGGGACTCGGCATAAAGAACGCGGAAAAGGCCGTGGAGGATATCTCGACATTCAAAAACCTCTCTTTTCCGGATGCCGGCATTCAAAGACCTCAGGCCCTCGGACCCTACGAGGAGGAACTGAGGAAGAGAAACTTTCTCGACCTCGATGACCTTATAATCAAGGCGGCGGCTCTCCTCAGTGAAGAGCCTGAGTTTCATCCCGGATTCGCACATGTCCTCGTCGATGAATTCCAGGATATAAACCCGCCTCAGTCCGAACTCCTCGGTCTCCTCGTAAATCCAACCGGGCGGGGAGGCGCGGACCTTTTTGCAATCGGGGACCCTGACCAGTCCATATACTCTTTCCGCGGGGCGAGCATCAAAAGATTCCTAAATTTCAGAAAGGATTACCCCGGCGCATCCCTCATGGGGCTTGAGGCAAACTACCGCTCCGCCGCGGTCATTGTCAGGGCCGCGGCCTCGTTAATCGGGAAAAACCCTATGGAGGGGTTTAGGAGGGTCATGAAAGAGGTGCGGCGTCCTGAAGAGGGAGAGACAATCGAGGCGGTTTGCCTGGCGGATGAAAGAAGGGAAGCGGAGTTTATCATAAAAGAGGTCGAAAGGCTTATGGGAGGGCTTACAAGCCTTACCGTGGGGAGGGGATGCGGGGGCCGGAGGTTCTCTGATTTTGCGGTATTTTTCAGGACCAACCGGCAGAGAGAGGCTATTGCCGGGGCATTCAGGGGTTCGTCCATCCCTTACATCTGCGCCCGTAATCCTGACGAATTCCCGGAGATTATAGAACACCTGAAAGGGATAAAGGCAGACGGGGCTCAGGGCAATATCAATCCCTGCGATTTTATAAGGAAGGAGGCAAAGGCCCTCGGATTGGATGAAGGCCTTGCCTCAACCCTTACCTTCCTCGCGGGGTCTTTCGGCCCGGACATCGGGCTTAATCCCTTTTTGAGCGCGTTCATCGAGTCGCTTATCCTTATGCAGCCCCAGGATACATGCGCAGTGGAGGCCGACAGGGTTCAGGTCATGACGCTCCATGCGGCGAAAGGGCTTGAGTTCCCGGTAGTGTTTATCGCGGGGTGCGAGGACGGGCTTATTCCTTTGAAGTCAAACGAGGACGTGGAAGAGGAGAGAAGGCTTTTTTACGTCGGCATTACGAGGGCGAAGGAAAAACTCTACCTTCTGAATTCGGGGAAGAGGTGTATCTTTGGCTCGGCGCGGGAACAGAGGAAATCCCCTTTTCTCGATGAACTGCCCGAGGGGTGCCTGAGATACTCTGCCTTCGCGAAGGAAAGGCCGAAGAGGCGGCCGCGCCAGAAAGGGCTTTTTGAAGGGTGACCAGGTGGATTCCTTCCCGGATTTAAGAACTCCGCCATATGGCGGAGTTCTTCGATGATGAGGAAGTTGTCATTTATATATCTCGCCCAGCACCACTTTTGACACG
>JACRCB010000180.1 GCA_016219165.1 Deltaproteobacteria bacterium
TTGACTTCCGTTGTCTCGGCGGCACGTGCCGCCGAGACAACCTCAACCCATGTCAGGGCGGTCCTCATGCCGTTCGATATGCATTCCGCAACCGATATCAGCGGCTTAAGGAGGGATGTTATGGAGGTTCTCGCATCAACGCTTAAGCGGGAAGGGGTGGAGATAACGGGGCTTGAGAGGACGAAGGAACTCTTTGAGAAAGGGGTAAGGTTTGACGAAGAGACGTCCGCTGGTATTTCAAAAGAGGCGGGGGCCCGGTTCGCAATCCTCGGCAGTGTAACGCTCCTTGAGAAGACCTATGCCGCGGACTGGAGGATACTCGACGTAAGCGAGGGGCGGGTCGTGAGGTTCTATTACAAAAGCGGGGCCTCCCCGGCGGAACTCTCCTCCATGATAAAGGACGCCGCGCCTTCGATGAGCGCGGTTATGTCCGCCACACTCGAAAAAAAACCGCTTGAAAGAGGCGACACCATAGAGAGGATAACGGTCGAGGGGATGAAGAGGATGGACAGCGAGGCGGTGCTTAAAAAGATAAAGAGCGCGGTCGGACATCCCTACTCCGCGGACGACGTCAAAGACGATATCCATGTCATATTCGACATGGGGTACTTCGACGACATTGCGGCGGACCTTTCGGATTCGGAGACCGGGAAGGAATTGACCTTTGTAGTGAGGGAAAAACCGTTTGTAAAAAAGATAACCCTCGACGGCAACAAGAAAATGAAGGAAGAAAAGATAAAAGAGATACTTACGATAAAAGGGAACACGGTGCTGAACCCGCTGACCATTAAGGCGGACGGCGAGAGGATAAAGGCCCTTTACGTCCAGAACGGCTACTATCTCGCGGAGGTGGCGGACGAGGAAATCGAAGACGGGGTGGACGCAACGGTAATCTTCCACATAAAAGAGGGCGAGCCGGTAAAGGTAAGAAGGATAAAGATTATCGGGAACCGCGCATTCTCGGATAAAGGCATCAAAGGCGTCATGACGACAAGAGAGGCCGGGATGTTTTCCTCCATAACGGGCAGCGGCAGTTTCAACGAGGACGTATTCGAAAACGACCTCGCCCTCATAATGAAGAACTACTACGACCACGGCTACATAAAGGCGGATATACTCGATTACAGGGTCATTCTGAGCGAGGACAAAAGATGGTTCTTCATAACCATAGCGGTCACGGAGGGGGACCAGTACAGACTCGGGAATATCGACATCACGGGCGACGTCGTCGGGGAGAAAAAATCGCTCCTTAAGAAACTGAAACTTAAAACCAACGAGGTCTTCAACAGAAGCAAACTCGCCAAGGGCATCGACGCCCTGACCGATGTGTACGGGGATTCGGGGTTTGCGAATGCGGAATTCACCCCGATGACCTCTGTCGACGGCGAAAAGAAGACAGTGGACCTTACCATAAAGGCGGAGAAGAACGAACCTGTATACATCGATAGGATAGACATAACCGGCAACGTGCGCACGAAGGACAAGGTCATAAGGAGGGAACTCGAGTTCGGCGAGGGGGACCTCTTTTCGACCTCCTATCTCAAAAAGAGCAGGAACAACCTGAAAAGGCTCGGTTACTTTGATGACGTAAACATAACCAAAAGCGAGGGGGGCGAGCCCGACAGGGTAAAACTCGATGTTGATGTAAAGGAAAGGCCCACCGGCATGGTAACCTTCGGAGTGGGCTATTCCACCGTAGACCACATCATAGCCACGGCGTCCGTCTCACAATCGAACCTCATGGGCACCGGATTGAAACTCGACCTTTCCGCCACGATAGGTTCAAAGAGCAGTCAGTACGTATTCGGCTTCACCGAGCCATGGTTCTTCGACAAGCCTCTATCCGCCGGGTTTGACCTCTTCGATACCTCAAAGGACTATTCGGATTTCTCCATGAAAAAGCGCGGCTTCAACCTGAGGGCGGGCTTCCCCATATCGAGGAAGACAAGGACGACCAAGGTCTACACTACTTACAGGCACGAGGATGTAAACGTCACAAAAGTGTCGCCTACCGCCTCTCCCCCCATAAAGGACCAGGAGGGCAAAAGCACCGTAAGCAGCGTTACCACCCTCATCAAGCACGATACCCGCGACGATATATTCTTCCCCCGGGAGGGGGACGTCATGACGGCGTCCGTGGAAGTTGCCGGCGGCGCTCTCGGCGGGACCACGAATTATGTCAGATACGAAGGCGACGCCGCAAAATTCTTCGGACTGCCATGGGATACCGCTTTCTCAATCAGGGGCGCGGCCGGGCGCATACAGGGCTTCGGAGGGAAGGCCGTCCCGCTCTACGAGAGGTACTTCCTGGGCGGCATAAATTCCATAAGGGGGTTCCAGTCGCGCTCCCTAAGCCCGAAAGACCCGGTAACGGGCGAACTTATAGGAGGAGACACCAAACTCGTAATCACGAGCGAGTTCATCTTCCCCCTCTTCCCGAAAGAGAACCTGAGAGGGGTTCTCTTCTTCGATGCTGGGAATGCATATAACGGCGCCGTAGACCTGGGGAATCTGAGGGAGGGGGCCGGGGCCGGCATAAGGTGGTTTTCGCCTATAGGCCCCCTGAGGATTGAATGGGGCTACAACTTAAGCCCGGAAAAAGGCGAAAA
>JACRCB010000177.1 GCA_016219165.1 Deltaproteobacteria bacterium
AGGTATTGTAAACGTTCGCCACCCAATCCCTCAACGCCTCGTTCATCGCGTCCTT
Source organism: Deltaproteobacteria bacterium (assembly GCA_016219165.1). Taxonomy (GTDB): domain Bacteria; phylum Desulfobacterota; class GWC2-55-46; order GWC2-55-46; family DRQE01; genus JACRCB01. The sequence goes on from JACRCB010000177.1 coordinate 56, forward strand.
AAGCGTCTTGCTGCCGGATGCGACTGGATTAACCTTTGCCCCCAACAGTTTCATCCTGAAGACATTCGGGAGTTGCCTCGAGATATCCTCCTCCCCCATATATATCTCGCATTTAAGGCCAAACATCGCCGCAACCGTAGCGGCCGCAACCCCGTGCTGGCCCGCGCCCGTCTCGGCTATAACCCGCGTCTTTCCCATCCTCCTTGCGAGCAATACCTGCCCTATCGTTTTGTTTATTTTGTGGGAGCCCGTGTGGCTGTGGTCTTCCCTTTTAAGGTATATCTTCGCCACCCCGGATTTTTTTGTAAGCCTTTCCGCATAATAAAGAGGGGTGGGCCTTCCGGCGTAGTGGGCGAGGTAATAACGGAACTCGTTTCTAAAATCCCCGTCGTTTTTGTACTTACGGTATGCCCTCTCAAGACTGATGACCGCGGGCATCAGGGTTTCGGATATATACCTTCCGCCGTATATGCCGAAATGCCCGGCCCCGTCCGGGAGCCTTTCATATCTCTTCTTCAATTTCTCTCACCCTTTTTATGAACTCGGATATTTTTCGCGGGTCTTTTCTGCCCGGCCGCGCCTCAACCCCGGAACTGACATCGACTCCGTAGGGCCTAACCTTCGAAATTGCGGAAACGACATTCTCCGGATTCAACCCTCCGGAAAGTATAATGCGCCCGTATTCCTTGGCCAAAACCGCTATATCCCAGTTGAAACTCTCCCCTGTCCCCCCGGGGACGCCTTCCCTGTACGTATCGAGAAGAAACGCCGAGGGGCTGTAACCCTTGAGTTTCCCGATGTCCGCCCCCTCTTTTATCCTTACGGCCTTGATAATCCTGGATTCTATCTTCAGGCAATCATCCGGGCTTTCGCCCCCGTGGAGTTGAACGCATCCAAGCCCGGCGCTCCTTATTATCTCATTTATTTTTTCCGGCCTTTCGTCCACAAACACTCCCACCGTTGTTATGAAAGGAGAGAGTTTATCTATAATCTTTCCGGCATCGCCAGGGCTTATAAACCTCGGGCTTTTTTTCCAGAACACAAACCCGATTGCATCCGCCCCGTAATATTGCGCAGCCATCGCGCCGTCTATATCCGTTATCCCGCATATCTTTACCTTCACCGCCCAGGACCCCCCAGTAACTCCCTCATCTTCCCGGCAATATCCTCCTCCCTCAGGAGGGCCTCCCCCACAAGGAAGGCATCCACCCCTTCTTCCATGAGCGCGTGTATGTCGCTCGAGCTCGTTATCCCGCTTTCGCTTACGATTATTCTACCCCCGGGGATTTTTTTTGCAAGACGTATCGTAGTGCCTATGTCTACTCTAAAGGTGTTCAGGTCGCGGTTATTTATCCCTATAACCTCCGCGCCGGTTAAGACCACTTCTTTAAGTTCCTCTTCGCTTCTGACCTCTACAAGAGGGCACATCCCGAGGGATTCGCATATCTTCAATAACTTCTTAAGAACCGCTTTTGAGAGCGCGGCGGCTATAAGAAGTATGGCATCCGCGCCGGCAAGCCTCGATTCATAGACCTGGTACGGGTCTATTATGAAATCCTTCCTTAATACCGGAACCCCGACACCTTCCTTCACCATCGAAAGATATTCGAGAGAGCCCATGAAGTATTTCTTGTCCGTAAGGACCGAAATGGCGCAAGCGCCGTTTCTCTCGTAGACCTTCGCAATCTTTACGGGGTCGAAGTTTTCCCTTAAAACCCCCTTTGACGGGGAATACTTCTTAACCTCCGCTATGATGTTGACTCCTTTTCCCTTAAGCGCCCCGGCAAAGTCCCTCGCGGGAGGAAGGGTATCGAGCCTCTCCTTCAGGGCATGTATACGGCCTCTTTTCCCTTTGATTGAAAAAAGTTCCCTTTTTTTATATTCGAGTATCTCTTCGAGTATGCCCATTATCTTCTGTTCGTAAGGGCAACGAGTTTTTTCAACTTGTCCAAGGCCTCTCCCGAATCTATCGAACCTCTGGCAACGGCCACACCCTCTTTAAGGGTCGCGGCCTTGCCTCCGGCAACAATCCCGGCGGCGCTATTTAGCAATACCACATCCCTCTTCGGCCCCTTTTCCCCGTTCAGTATGCCGGTTATTATACGGGCGTTGTCCTCCGGACTTCCGCCCTTAAGTTCCCCGGCCCCGCACCTTTCAAAACCGAAGTCCTCGGGCCTTATGTGGTAGGTCTTTATGCTTCCGTCCTTGAGTTCGGATACCTTTGTCTGGTCAGTAAGCGTTATCTCGTCCAAACCGTCCTCCCCGCATACGACAAACGCGTGCAGTGAGCCGAGGTTAAAAAGAACCTTTGCCGTTATGTCCGTAAGGAGCGGGTCGTAAACCCCGAGCACCTGGTATTTCGCGCCAGCCGGGTTTGTAAGGGGGCCGAGGATATTAAATATGGTCCTTATCCCTATCTCGCGCCTTACCGGGGCCGCTGACTTCATCGCGCCATGGAGAAGTGGAGCGAAGAGGAAACCTATGCCCGCTTTCACGAGGCACTCCTCTACAATATCCACCTCGGCCTCTATGTTCACGCCCAGGGCCCTTAAGACGTCGGCGCTCCCGCTTCTGCTCGATACGGACTTATTCCCGTGCTTTGCAACCGTTACCCCGCTTCCGGAAACGACGAATGCCGCGGCGGTCGAGATGTTGAAGGTCCCTGCCTCGTCCCCGCCCGTTCCGCACGTATCGACGACCCTCTCCGCATCAACCCTCACACGCGCAGCCTTCTCCCTCATGACCCGGGCCGCGCCCGTTATTTCGCTTATGGTCTCGCCCTTCATCCTGAGGGCCGTTATGAAAGAGGCTGTCTGGGCCGGGCTTGCCGCACCCGTCATGACCTCGTTCATGGTATGAACCATCTCCTCTTCGGTCAGGTCTTTTCCGGTAACGACCTTTGATATTGCTTCTTTAATCATGGCATGGCCTCATCTTTAAGTGCAAAAACCATTTAATTTGCGAATAGTTACGCAGATAACCTTATAAAATTCCTCAATATGTCCTTCCCGACCTTCGTGAGTATGCTTTCCGGGTGGAACTGCACGCCTTCGAGGGGGTATTTTTTGTGCCTTATCCCCATTATCTCATCCATGTCCGTCCATGCGCTTATCTCCAATGAGCCGGGGAGCGTATCCCTTTTTACGATAAGGGAATGGTAGCGCGTCGCCTCGAAAGGGTTCTCGATGCCCTTGAATATCGTTTTGCCGTCGTGGTATATCATGGATGTCTTCCCGTGCATGAGCCTGCCGGCCCTTACGACCTCGCCGCCGTGGGCATAGGCTATACTCTGGTGTCCGAGGCAAACTCCCAAAACCGGGACCTTCCCGGCAAAACTCTTTATGACATCAACCGATATGCCGGCCTTAGAGGGGTCGCAGGGGCCCGGGGAGATTACAATCCTGTCCGGGGATAGATTCTCTATCTCTTTAACGGTTATGGCGTCATTCCTGAAGACCCTTACATCCTCCCCCATCTCCATGAGATACTGGACCAGGTTGTACGTGAAGGAATCGAAGTTGTCTATCATAAGGAGCATATGTCTCTGCCTCAACGAACTCCCTCCAGAAACTTTCACATTTAAAAGTTTTTGGAGGCGCAGAAACCTTTTTTATATAAAAAGGTTTCTGCTATCTAAAAATTTTTGGGAGGCGGGGCACCCATCCGAAGGATGGGTCGGAGGAACACTTTTTACAAAAAGGGTTTCTCTGGCCCGGTTCAGAACCCTTCCCTCGCCATATCTACCGCCTTCAGCATCCCCTTTGCCTTATTTACGGTCTCCTCATACTCCCTCTCAGGGTCCGAGTCCGCGACTATGCCTGCCCCTGCCTGGACATAGACCCGGCCGTCTTTCATAAGTATTGTCCTTATTGTAATGCACATGTCCATATTCCCCGAAAAACCGAAGTATCCCACGCACCCGCCGTAGACCCCCCTCTTACACGGCTCCATCTCTTCTATTATCTCCATGGCCCTTATCTTCGGCGCGCCCGTGAGGGTGCCCGCGGGAAAGCATGAACTCAGCACATCAAAAGAATCGACCCCCTCGCGCATTTTCCCGTGGACGTTGGAGACTATGTGCATCACGTGCGAATACCTCTCGACGGCCATAAGTTCATCCACCTCGACAGTGCCGGCTGTGGCCACCCTGCCCACATCGTTTCTTCCCAGGTCAACGAGCATTATATGCTCCGCCCTTTCCTTCGGGTCGTTTAAAAGTTCTTCTTCTAAAAATTTATCCGACCTTTCGTCCTCCCCGCGGGGCCTTGTGCCGGCAATGGGCCTTAAGTTGATATTTTTTCCATCCACCCTCGCCAGTATCTCGGGGGAAGAACCGGCAAGGGTTGTGTCTCCGAGTCTCAGAAAAAACATATAAGGCGAGGGGTTTGTCACTCTGAGCGCCCTGTAGACATCGAGGGGGGAGCAATTCAGTTCGGTCTCGAACCTCTGGGATATTACGGCCTGTATTATATCGCCGGAGGATATATACCCCTTCACCCTCCTTACCCCGTCTAAAAAATCCTTCTTCGGGAAGTTGGTAAGCACCGAGGCCTTGTGCCGGGGGGCGCTCTTCTCTTTAAGTTTCCCCTCCCTCAACAGCCCACACGTCGAGTCTATCCTGCGGGCGGCATCCTTATAAACCTCTTCGGGGTCCCTTCCACTATCGAGATAGGCGTTGCACACGACCTTTATCACATGGGCGACGTTGTCGAAGACAAGGAACGTATCCGTCAGAATGAAGAAGAAATCATAGAGGTCTATGTCTTTCTTTGCGATATCCGGCAGCCTCTCGATATGCCTTACGATGTCATAGCCCATGTACCCTATCGCCCCCCCGGAAAACCTCGGCAGGGCCGGAAGGGAGGCCGGACGGAAACCCGACATGTAGTCCCTGAGTATAGAGACCGGATTGCCTTGCTCTACCCTTCTTCTCTCCCCCTCTATGACCTCAACGGTCAGCCCCTTACCCCTTATAACCGCCCGCGAAGACGCGCCTAAAAAACTGTACCTCCCCCACTTCTCTCCTCCCTCGACGCTCTCGAGTAAAAACGCCTCCCCCCCGGTATCTATCTTCATAAAAGCGGAGACAGGGGTCTCGGTATCGGCAAGTATGTCCCTTGTTACGGGGATGACGTTGCATGAACGCGCCATCTCCTTAAATTCCTCTAAGGTGGGAAAATACTTAGGAGTTTTCATAGAATTTATAGGTTATCACAGGACTAAAAAGTAGTCAACCGGTTGGAGGGTGCGGGTTGTGGGTCAGTTTGAAGTGAATTAAAAAAGGACGGACTTTTATGCAGAGGGTTCTAATAATTCAGACATAATATCTTCAAAATCAATATGAGACCAGCATGCTTTTTTTACTTCAAAAGATTTGTTTTTAAAACCTGCATGTATAATACGATTTCCACGACGCTGGATAT
>JACRCB010000178.1 GCA_016219165.1 Deltaproteobacteria bacterium
AGGAACCTCTGAAAAAAGCATTTCTGGGGGAACCTTTCCGACCCACCCTGCGGGTGGGTGCCCGAAGTTTCCCCCAGACCCCCTCCAAAGACTTTTAGAGTGGGCTGTGCCCACCAGAACTGAAAATTTTTGGAGAGAGATTGAGAGAACCTTTTTATAAAAAGGTTCTCTCAAAATAATTTTTTCAGAGGTTCCTTAGCCGTCAATCAGGGGAGGCGCTCATGGAAGACTTCGTGGACAGGGCCATAAATATCGGGCTGGGGCTTGAAAAAAAGATAAAAGAACTTATGGAGGAACTCGAAAAAAAGGGCGGCTCTTCCGGAGAGGGGGAGGGGGAACTTCCCCCGGGAAAGAGGCTCGAGAATAGGGTCGTGGAGGATAGCGTCAAGGCCATAAGGGAACTCCTCTCGGCATTGAAGGGAGGCAAGGAAAGGCTGAAAGGCGGGATGGAGGATGCCGCCCAGCGGCTCTCCGGGAAACTCAATCTCGCGACAAAGGAAGAACTCGATATAGTAAAAGAGATGGCGCGCCTTGCCAGAGAGAAGGTTGATAAACTGGAGAAAAGATTAAAGGAACTCGAAGAAAAAACCAACCGGTGAGGGCCTCCGGAAACTTTAAAACTCTCCGCCAGTTATGCCTGCCCCGTACTTGATACGGGGGCGGAGTTCTTCAAAGGGGGTTTTGGAAAACCGGAGTTACGGGCCTTAAGCCCGCATCCCCGGAAATTTTTCTCCGAAGAAGATGGATATACCCGCGCTTCGAAACATCTTAAGAGTAAATAAGATAATAACCGTCCTCATAAGATACGGCTTCGGCGGGCTTGTGGGCGAACTCAAGATATTCCCGCTCTTTTCTCCCTTAAGCAAACTCTTGATATTCAGAAGGGCGGAGAAACTCTCCGTGCCGGTGAGGATAAGGCTTGTGCTCGAATCCCTCGGCCCCACATTCATAAAACTCGGGCAGGTGGCTTCCACAAGGGCGGACCTGTTGCCGCCGGAGTGGATTGAAGAATTGAAGAAACTCCAGGACGCGGTCCCGCCTTTCGACTTTAAAGATGTGAAAGAGGTTGTCGAGGGCTCCCTCAGGGCCCCCCTCCTCTCGAAATTCTCCTCGTTCGATGAGGCCCCTGTCGCCTCGGCCTCTATCGCGCAGGTCCATTACGCAACCCTTCAAGACTCTACGGAAGTGGCGGTAAAGGTAAAAAGGCCGGACATCGAAAAGACCATAGAGTCCGACATAGCCTTGATGTACACGCTCGCCCGGCTCTTACAGAGGCATGTGCCCCGCTCCAGGCGTTACAGGCCGGTGAGTGTAGTGGATGAGTTTTCGAGGGTAATCCATAACGAACTCGACCTTACGATAGAAGGGGCTAATGCCGCAAGGTTCAGAAGGCTGTTCAAGGACGACCCTCTCATAAAGATACCGGATGTCTACTGGGACTATACAACCCCCGAGGTCCTCACGATGGAGAGGGTCTCCGGCACCCCGCTCGACGAGGTGGAAAAGATTAAGGCGAAGGGGCTCGATATCAAAAAAATATCCACAAACGGGATAAAGGCCTTCTTTAAGCAGGTCTTTAATTTCGGGGTATTCCACGCGGACCTCCATCCGGGGAATATCTTCACCACGGACGACGGCGTCATAGTCTATCTCGATTTCGGGATAGTGGGACGGCTCGACAAGGGATTAAGGCGCTACCTTGCGTCCATGCTCTTTTACCTCATGAGGCAGGATTACAGGAGGATGGCGCTGATACACAGGGAGATGGGCCTCATAGGGAAGGACGTGGACATACACGATTTCGAGTACGCCCTGAGAGACATTACCGAACCCATATTCGGCAAAACACTCGATACCATCAACATGTCCGTGCTCCTTATGAGGCTCATAGAGACCGCAAGGAAGTTCGAGATGAAACTCCAGCCCAACCTCCTCTTGCTCCAGAAATCCATGGTGATTATAGAAGGGGTGGGAAGGCAACTCTACCCGGACATAAACATGTGGGAGGTCATAAAACCCCTCATATACAGATGGATGATAAAGGAAAGGTTCTCTCCTTCGAATTATATCGAAAAAGGCAGGGAGTTTACCGGGGAACTCGGAGGAACCCTGTTTGACCTTCCAAACCAGTTCCACTCGCTTCTCACCGCGGCACTCAAGGACGAACTTAAGATAGGCTTCGTCCACCACAGGCTCGATGTCCTTTCGGACGAACTCAACCATTCGGGCAGAAGGATTGCGTGGGGGTTTATTCTTTCCGCCGTAATACTTTCTTCATCCATGATGGCGGTATTTTCGCCCCGCGATATCCCGAGGTTTTTAGGCCTCCCCTATCCGAGCGCCGCGGGCTTTATAATCGCCGCGATAATAGCCGTAAGGCTCGTTTCAACCGCGGGAAAGGCCGGGAGAAAAGAGGAGAAGTAACGAGGGCGCCGGGAAAATGTCTGAAGAGAAAAAGACAACGCACTTCGGCTACAAGGTCATTCCCGAAGAGGAGAAAAAAGGGAGGATAGCGGACCTCTTTACCTCCGTTGCGGCGAGCTACGACCTCATGAACGACCTTATGAGTCTGGGGACGCACCGGCTCTGGAAGAAATACGTTGCGGAAAAGACCGGGCTTAAACAGGGGGAGAGCGCCTTAGACGTTGCGGGCGGCACGGCGGATATCGCCCTGCTTCTGGCCGGGAAGGTGGGAGAGGGGGGCAGGGTCGTCGTCTACGACATAAACCGCGGGATGCTTTTACGGGGGAGGGATAAGTGTATAGACAGGGGTTTCTTGAAGAATATACGGTTCGTCCAGGGCGATGCCGAGAATATCTCTTTTGAAGACAACACGTTCCACTGCGTAACCATAGGGTTCGGCGTAAGGAACTTTACCCACCTCGAAAAGGCATTCAGGGAGATGTATAGGGTCGTGAAACCCGGGGGTAAGGTCGTATGCCTCGAATTCTCGCACGTCGGGAACCCGCTCTTAAGAAAACTCTACGACCTCTATTCCTTCAATTTCATACCCTTTGCCGGAGAAAAGATTACCGGAGACCGCGATGCCTATACCTATCTCCCCGAGTCTATAAGAAAGTTTCCGAAGCAGGAAGAACTGAAAGAGATAATGGAGGGGGCGGGGCTTTTCAGGGTAAAATACCACAACATCTTCAACGGCATTGCGGCCGTGCATATCGGGGCAAAGGTATGACGGCCGCGGAGATAAAAACGAAGATTAAAGAAGAGGCGCTTAAACTTGCGGCCCCTGCCCTTAAGTCGCTCCCCCTGTTGCTTGAGGCAATAGGGGCGGGTGTGTTCATATCCACGGTCGTGGACGGGCACCCGGGTTTCAAGGAGCGCCTTAAGGAACTCGAAGGAAAGGTCTTCCTCTTCGAGACGACGGATATAGGAAAACGCTTCCACCTCAGGATAAAGGGAGGGGAGATAAATATCATCCCCCACGTCTCTATCCCTCCCGACGTCACCATGAGGGGTGAGGTGGAGGTGTTCGTCAATCTATTCATGGGAAGGGTCGACCCGGATACGGTATTTTTCTCGAGGAAACTCGAGATAAACGGCGATACGGCAGCCGCCATACATCTTAAAAATATCCTCGCCTCGGTATTCTGAGAGGCTCATCGGGAAGGGTTTTTCCGGCGGCGCGCCGCGAGGCGTCGACCCTCGGCCTCGCCCGCGTCGCCGAGAGGCGAGCGCAGGCGCGCCTTACGCGCCCCCCTTTAAGTTTCTCCAGAAAATCCGGCGGCATCTTTGAGTCCCGGAGAAACTACCCTCTTAAGACCTTCGAGGAGCCTTTTCCTTCTACTCGAAGACTATCTCCTTTACGTTTTTTATCTCTATCTTGTATGCGCCGAACGTCGTCTGACCGAAGACGCGGCCGTCCTTTTCGAACTCCACCGCAACGGCCTCGCCGCTTTTAAGGACAACCCGCGCATTCATCCCCCCTTCTCCCTCACCGCCCATCGCCACAACCTTTTTTACCTTCTCGAAAGGTATTGTTATGACTCCCTTACCCCTCTTCGCCTTGAAAAACGCCTTCCCTTCCCAACTTACATTGGCGAGTTTTGTCGATATGTCCTGGTCGTCGATGACCGTGGCCCTGAAATCCACATCGGGTGTCGGCACCTCCTCCCTGGGCTTGCTTCCCATGCCCGCCAATACCACAAAACTCAGGATTATAAAAAAAACCGGCAGCGCCCTTCTCATACCTGTTATACCTCCGCGGAACGTATACGCTAATTTATTGCAGGCAAACCCGAAAAGTCAAGCATTTAAACTTTAGGGGCCGTTTGCCGGAATAATATTTGGCGCAAGGACAAAGGAGGTTTCTACAGTTGACAAAAATACATCTTTTAAATATACTCAAAAGCCTATGGCTACAATGATGCGCTACGTCGACGTGTATTCGCCATTCGACGAGATAGAGGCGAATATCATAGAGAACCTCCTCGACGATTACGATATCGAACATACCACACGCCCTACGGAAGTTCAAAGCGAAGAAGGGGTTTTGGAACTGATGATATCCGTTGAGGAAGACAGGGTCGGCCATGCAAAAAAAATCATAACGGACGCCATAAATAACGGGGTCATCTCCCCGCAGGGGGGGTTCACCGCTTAAACGGAAAAAGGAGGAGCCATGAAAAAATTCGCGCTCTCGTCGGCAATAATCGCAGTTATCCTCATCGCCTGCGCCGCAACACTTCCGGAGATAATCGTCAAGGCGGATAAGGACCTTCTGAAAGAGGCCTTCAATACGGCTTACGACAGGGGGCTCATGCTCGGCTACCTGGCGGACAATATAGACAGGGAAGACTGGTTCATCGTCTTTACAAAGAAAACCGGGCAGACCGATATATCCATACGAGTAGAACTCGACAGGGAAAAAGACCCCCCTGAATTCAAGATAACGGCAAAGACACTCGGTTCCGAGTTGATAAGCACAACACACCTTGCCGGCGACATGGACCGCATAGCGGAGGCTATCAAGCAATGCTGCGGCATAACGGTGAAGAAAAAAGGCGGGACTAATTAGGGAAACTCTGATTAATTCTTTTGAGAGAAACTTTTTATAAAAAGTTTCTCTCAAACTCTCTTCAAAAATTTTCAGTTACTATAGGTGGCTGTCCCACCCTAACCGAAAAACCATATGAATTTATTGACAAAGATAAGCGGG
>JACRCB010000183.1 GCA_016219165.1 Deltaproteobacteria bacterium
GACCATTTCCTTTATCGCCTTCGGCTTTGGGAGTTCCCTCGCAACCTTTCCCTCTTTTATGAGCGGGACCAATAAGTTTTTCCACAACCCTTTGCATTCGCAGTGTTCCTCTCCTTTTCCCATCGGGACTATCTTCCTTATGCCGCAACCTTTGCACCTTAAGACATCCTTTGCCCCTGACCACTTCCCCCTCTTTGCAAAAGGCTTCCCCTCTATCTCCATTATGTCCATCGCAAAATCCACGACCGGCGCGTTGCTTATGCAGGTCCCGACCCCGAAGGCGTCCACAACCCCCTTTAACCGCCTTATCTCCTCCTCGTCAAGCCCGCCGCTCGCATAGAGTTCCACGCGGTTAAAGCCCCTCAAGTCGAGTTCCCACCTCACCTCTTCGAATATCTTTAAAAAATCCCCCCTCCTCGAGGCCGGCGTGTCGAGCCTTACCGCATCGAGAGCGCCCTTCATCTCCTCCGCCACCCTTATGGCTTCGAACTTTTCATCGTTAAAGGTGTCTATGAGGGCGACCCTCTTTACCTTCCTGTCCAGAACCTCGTCAAACGCCTTTATCGCGGAGACGGTGTCTCCGAGGACCAGAATAAGCGCATGCGGCATAGTGCCCATGGGGTCGGTTTCAATGAGCTCGGCGCTCGCAATCACCGCTACCCCGTCGCATCCCCCTAAAAATGCCGCCCTTTCTATCATCGGGGCGAGCGCGGGATGCATCCTCCGGGCGCCGAAACTTACAACCATCCTCTCGCCCGCGCATTTCTTTATCCGGGCGGCCTTTGTCGAAACCCCGCTCGCCTGGCAGATAAGCCCCAGCATGGCGGTCTCGAAAACGCATATATCCTGATACATCCCCTCTATCTCCATGACCGGCTCGAACGGGAAAAAGACCTCCCCCTCCTCCATCGAGCGGATATTCACGGGTTTGCCGGACATAAGGTAAGAGACCTCTTCTATGCCGGCCAAGATTGCCCACGGCCAGTTCTCCGGCAGTTTCTTTGCAAAAAACTCAGCCCTCACCCTCTTATCCACGCCTTTTTTCCTAAGTATCTCGAGGGTGCGCGCGAAATAAACGTCCGTAACACTTCCGTTCTTTATATCCTCGGGACCCGCAATGTGGAACATCTCTCTTCCTCCTCTCCGCCATATTAATGGATAACTCCGCGCCTCCCCTCAGTGACAGGGAAAAGACCCTTTCCTCAGATTGTTATATCTTTCTCTTTATAAGTTCTCCCTTCTCGCCCCTTATAAAAAGAAGGAGCGCCATCCCCGCGGTCAAGACAAAAGAGCCGGCGATTATGAAGACGATGCCGGGGTCTTTATTTACGGTAATGACCGCATAGGGTTTTACGAGGTAATCGAGGAGCGTTATGGTGTTGCCTTTGATTGAGGTCTTTCCCCCCCTGTATGAAAGACCCAGCAATCCCCTCCCGCCGTCTTCCGAGATTATTTCCTGATAGGGATTACGGTTCTCGCGGCTTAGCGAATAGGGTCTGCCCGAGGCGTCTATTGCGAGGTCGGGATAAAATTGCCCGAAGAAATACCGTCTGCCTTCCCCCGTTTGGAAACCTTTGCCGAAACCAGCCTCTTTCCTCTCGCCGTCCACGTCCAGGATAAGCCCTGTTGTGGCGCTGCCCTGATTTACATGGTAGAAGGCTATACCGCGGTATATGAGCGGGCCGTTTAGACGTATAACGCCTGTCGTAATCTCCTTCCCGTCCCGGAGAAGCGTTACGGTCGAGGTAATCCTTTCCATATTCCCGGTCCCGTCAAATCCGGCATCGATACCGGCGTCAATACCATCAAGGCGCATACTGAGACCCGCCGTATGGGGAACGGACACGGCCTCCCCTCTTACAAGTATGTTGCCTGAAGACCTGAACCCGAAGAGGGTTCCGCTGAGATGCCCGACCATGGCAATCAAAAACCCTACGTGCACGACATGCGGCAGCACTGCCTTGAGGGGGCTCCTTTTTTTTACAATGGTATAAAGCCGGTCCGCGGTGCAGACAAACGTATTTACCGAAAAAAGAAAGACAAGGAATACGAGGACGAATATCCACAGCGTAAGGCCGGGATACCCCTTCCCTTCCCGCAAAAGCCACGGGAAGAGTATCTGCTGGTCGAGGGTATCGAAAAAGCCGCGGTTATTTATGACCGGAATCGAACCCCACGCGGCCGTTATGCATATGAGCACCGCCAGTACGACCGTAAGGACGGTTGAGGAAAAGAAATTCCATATACGGTTCATCGTGAAATTTAAACCCTTTGTCTGGC
>JACRCB010000184.1 GCA_016219165.1 Deltaproteobacteria bacterium
GTGGAACCCTTTCTTTCAGGGGTCCTAAGACTTTTGAAGGGAGTAAATCCGGGACGGATATGGGCGCGGCGGCCAAGAAAAGCAGATTGACTGTACTTACCCCCAAGGAAATAGAGATAATAAGACTGGTGCAGGAGGGTAAGACAAACGACGATATAGGCACCATCCTCGGAAAATCCAAATGGACATCGAAGTATCACCTTAAAAACATACTGAGGAAATTGAACGTCACAACGCGCGCCCAGGCCGTAGGACAGGCGATAGGGATGGGGATATTGCCGGTGCCGAAGCCCCATGTGCAGGAGGCGGAGGGCCCTGTGATGAGCGTAGGGGTAGTGGGGTGCGGCAAGGGCGGGACCGCCGTTATTAATCTGTTTATTGACAATCCGGGGGTTAAGATAGAATGGGTGGCCGACAGAAACCCGGCCGCTCCGGGGATAATGATTGCCAGGCAGATGGGGGTGCCCATATCCGATGATTACAGGGTGTTCCTCGACAGGAAGGTCGACGTGGTGATAAACCTTACCGGTTCGGCAAAGGTGGCGGAAGACTTAAGGATGTCCATACCCGCCGATACCGAACTCATGGGCGGGGTTTCCGCCAAAATCATGTGGCAGCTCTTTGAGGAGAGAAGAAAGAGGGCGGAGGAGAGGGACAAGCTGTTAAAGGAGCATGAGGCGCTCTACCACCTCGGCCACGTTGTGGAGAGCATAGACAGCGTAAAAGACGCCGGCCACGCCATAGTCGATTACGCGACGAAACTTACAACGACACCCGCGGGAAGCCTTGCGCTCTTCGATGAAAAGAACGAGAGCATGATGCTCGCCGCCGCAAAGGGATTCAGTTCCGACTTCAAAAAGGTCGAGCGGTGGGATATAAGGGCGGGGGGGCTCACCAACGCCATATTGAACCACGACGGCCCGTTCTTCATTCCGGACATGAGGGAATTTACAAACCCTAACCCGGTGCTCCTGAAAGAGGGCGTAAGGACGCTCCTTGCGTCCTCGCTTACGGTCGAGGGCAGGATAGTCGGTGTTCTCTATGTAAACGATTTCAAGGTGAGAAGGTTCAGGGCCGAAGACATCTCGCTTTTTTCTCTCCTTACCGTCTATGCGGGCCTTACCATGGAGAGGGTGAAATCCCTCGAGGAAACGCGCCTTTTAAGCATATCGGACGGGCTTACCGGGCTCTACAACCAGCGCTACCTCATGGAGCAGTTGAAGAAAGAAATCCAGAGGGCCCAGAGGCATAAACATCCGCTTTCGATAATCATGTTCGACATAGACCATTTCAAGGAATATAACGACGCCTTCGGCCATCTCGAAGGGAATAAGGTTCTTAAGGCGGTGGCGAAACTCCTCAATCAGAATACGAGGGTTACCGACACGGTCGGAAGGTTCGGAGGGGAGGAGTTCTGCATAATAATGCCGCAGATCAGGAAAGACGGGGGCAAGGCATTCGGGTTAAGGGTCATAAGCGAGATGGAGAAGTACCCGATGCCAAATAGGACCGTGACCCTTAGCGGAGGCATTGCCTGCTTCCCCGCGGACGGGAAAACCCACCTTGCGCTTTTAAGGAAGGCGGATGCAAGGCTCTATAAGGCGAAGAAGGGCGGCAGGAACAGGATGTGCTGTTAGAGGGGGATTGGAGTACTTGCGAGAGCAAGGCATAATTGCCCTTCCTTTAGGAAGGACTCCAATCGCAAGGACTCCAAGACTCCAAGGCCTGCCCTACGGTCTTATAAGCAAGTAAATACCTGCCATCTCACCCCTGAACCATCTTCCTGAATTCTTCTTCCGATATTATCTTAAGCCCCAGCGCTTTCGCCTTGTCGTATTTAGAGCCCGGGGATTCTCCGGCAACAACATAGTCCACGTTTTTGCTTACTGCCGGCGCGGCAATCCCGCCCTTTTCTTCAACGAGCCTCTTTGCCTCTTCCCGCGAAAAGGTGCGCAGGGCGCCGGTGAATAAAAATGTCTTTCCGTCGAGCACCCCTTGCCCGGCTTTTTTTCCCGGGAACCCGACCCCCGCCTTTCTGAGTTTTTCTATCACTTTTACGTTCTGGGGTTCGCTGAAGAAATCCACGATGCTCCTCGCGGTCTCAGGGCCTATCCCGTGCACAGCCATGAGTTCCTCCTCCTTTGCCTCCATGTTTGCCTCCATGCCGGGCTTCATGAAAGGAGAGAGGCTTTTGAACTCTCTTGCCAGCACCCCGGCCATGTGCTCGCCGACCCCGCGTATGCCGAGCGAGTAGATAAGCCTTTCGAGCGTCGGGGTTTTGCTTTTCTCTATGGACTCGATTAGGTTGTCCGCGGATTTTTCGGCCCACCTCTCGAGTTTCACAATATCGTCTTTTTTAAGGTAGTATATGTCCGCAACGTCTTTTATAAGCCCGTCCTTGACGAACTGCTCAACGTGCTTTTCTCCCAGCCCCTCGATGTCCATCGCCCTCCGGGAGGAGAAGTGGCTTATGGTCTCCATGAGTTGCGCAGGGCAGGATAACCCCCCGGTGCAGAAGTGTATTGCCCCTGTCTTTTCAACCTTCGAGCCGCACTCCGGGCATACGGCAGGCATCGTGAAGGGTTTTTCCGTCCCCCTTCTTCTGTCTTTTACAACGCAGAACACCTCGGGTATGACGTCCCCGGCCCTCTCTACAATTACCGTATCCCCTATGCGGACGTCTTTCCTGTCTATATCGTCCTGGTTGTGGAGGGTGGCCCTCTCTATCGTAACCCCTCCGACTGTAACCGGCTCTAACAGGGCAACAGGGGTGAGAGCGCCTGTCCTGCCCACACCGACTTCGATTCCTTTTACTACCGTTGTTTCCTGTTCCGGCTCGAACTTAAAGGCGAGCGCCCATTTGGGGTTGCGGGTGCGCATTCCGAGTTTTTCCTGAAGGGCAAGATTGTTCACCTTCAACACGACTCCGTCGAGTTTGTATCCGAGTTTTTCTCTTAGTCCCTCAATCTTTTTATGGTACTTTATCGCCCCCTCGATAGTGTCAACCACATCTATAAGGGGGTTAACCTTGATTCCGGCTTTTTTAAGGTACTCAAGCATTTCCATGTGGGTTGAGAATTGTATGCCATCCACCCGGCCCACGCCGTAGCAGAATATGTCGAGCGGGCGGGAGGCGGTTATGCGCGGGTCGAGTTGCCTGAGGCTTCCCGCGGCCGCATTGCGCGGGTTAGAGAAGAGGGGCTCCCCCTTTTTCTCTCTTTCCGCGTTTATCTTCCTGAAGCCTTCCTTGGGGAGATAGACCTCCCCTCTGACCTCAAGCCTGCGGGGTATGATTGCTTTTTCTTTACCGCGGGACAAAAGGCGCAGCGGCACGCTCTTTACTGTCCTTAGATTCTGCGTTATGTCCTCACCCGTATATCCGTCCCCGCGCGTCGAGCCGCTTTTAAAGGCCCCGTTTTCATAGACAAGTTCTACCGCAAGGCCGTCTATCTTGGGCTCCGCGACGTATTCGAATTCTTGAGCAGTCTTTAAAAACCTCTTTATCCTCCGGTCAAACTCGCGAGCCTCCTCCTCTGAAAAGGCGTTGTCGAGAGAGAGCATGGGCAGGGTGTGCTTTATCGTTCCGAACTCAGGAAGGGGTTTTGCCCCGACCCTCTGGGTGGGGGAGTCCGGGGTTACAAGTCCCGGGAATCTCTCTTCTATCTCTTCAAGCCTCAGCATGAGCCGGTCGAACCCGGCGTCGCTTATTACGGGGCTGTCGAGGGTGTAGTAACGGTAGTTGTGAAAGTTTATCTCCTCACGGAGTTCTTCCGCTTCCTTAAGCGCCTCTTTCACGGTTAACCTTTCAACGTCTTTCCACGTTCTCGTCATAGGAGTATTATGGGGAGTATTTATGGGGAGTATTATGGGAATATTATTAACACAGGGAAGAACGTCCGTCAATTCGTCGATTTGTCCGGGGTGGTGCATTTTCTGTAGAGAGTTTTCTATTGTCACTGAAACTTTCAGATAAGAGGGGTAAAGGTATTAGAATGGAGCGTTGCGGGGATGGCTCATCGTTTTTCGGCCAGCCCGGATTCTTTGAGAGCCTCCTTAAGTTCTTCAATGGGCAATCCCACAACGTTTGTGAACGAACCCTCGATTTTCTCGATAAATCTGCGGCCCCGTCGCCTCCGCCCCGTAAGCGCCCGCCTTGTCGAACGGTTCTTCCGTTTCGATGTAGTCTTCTATCTCTTTTTTACCAAGCCTCCTGAACGTTACCCTGCTCTCGACCGCCTTCGAAACACTTTTTTTTGTCCGCGCATTGAGTATGGAGAATGCCGTTATGACCGTATGGGTCCTTGCGCTGAGGGTGGAGAGCATCCGCCGGGCGGCGTTTCTGTCCGCGGGTTTTCCGAGGATATCTCCGTCTATGACGACGACGGTATCCGCGCCTATTATATAACCCGAGTCCCTGCCTTCCCCGGCCTTGCGTGCCTTTTCCGTTGCGAGTCTTCTTGTGTGCTCCACCGGGCTCTCCCCTCCTTTTATCCTCTCGTCCACCTCCGCCGGATGGATATCGAACCTCTCTACGAGGTTTTTAAGCAGGGCCTTTCTTCTCGGGGACGAGGATGCGAGTATTATCTTTTCTTTCTTCATGGCGCAGGCCGCCGCGTTTACTCGAACGTCAACGGTATCTTTACGCTCACCGCGCCTCTTACCTCCCCGACCTTATAGTCCACCGCTTTATCATGGGGGTAGGCCTGCCTTAAAAACTGCTGGATTCCTTCCGGGACGTCATCCTTCGACCCATGGCACTTAAGGCACATTTCTTTTATTATGAGGGGCTTTAAGTACCTCATATACCTCGTGCCTTCTTCGAATGTGATTTTATAGTCCTCATACCCGTCGGTAATCTTTCCCTCTTTGCCGAGCCTGTCGAACGCCATGAGCCTTTCTTTCTCATAGGAGTCGGGGTTGTTGGCAAGGTTGCGGTATCTGAGGCTCACTCTTCTTATGTAGTAGCCGGTCCGGTCGTTGAATGCCCGGAGAAGATTCTGGGACGAGCCTGCGCAGCCCTCTATCGCCTTCAGGTAATCGCCGCTGCCGAGGGACATGGTCAGGGTGCTTATGAATTCGTTCGAAAAGTCCGTTGTGATTTCCCTGCCTTTCTCCAGCGCCTCTTCCTTCGGCAGGTGCGCCCCGGGCTGGGACAACGCAATACTGCCCAACATCAACCATGCAAAAGAGGTTGTAAATATCCATTTCGCCGCCTTCCTTGACATATCCACCTCCCGATGATATTTCAATACCGGTTTCCCCGGACCCGGCCCGGGGGCTTTTGGCTATTTCTTTAAAGGTTTTCCCTTCTCCGCGGTCAAGGGTATCTTTATGCTCACCGCCCCCCTGACACTCCCAACCCTAAAGTCCATTGCCGCATCCTGCGGATAATTTGCCTTTAGAAACCCCTTTACCTCCTCAGGGATGTCGTTTTTACCCCCATGGCACTTAAGGCACGCCTTATCCGTAGTAAGGGGCTTCATGTAGCGCAGATACTTTCTGCCTTTCTCAACCGTAACCTCATAGCTGTCGTATCTTCCGGTAATCTTTCCGGCCTTGTTGAGTGTTTCAAACCTCGTAAGCGCGGATTTTTCGTATGGGTCCGGGGCGTTTGCGGGATTGCGGTATCTGAGGCTTACCCTCTTCAGGTAGTAACCGGTCTGGTCGCGGAAGGCCTGTGTTATCTGCTGGGCGGTATTGGAGTATCCCTCTATGGCGATTAAGTAGTTCTCCTCGGTCATGAATGAGGAAAAAGAGTTTTGCAGTTCATTTGAAAAATCGGCTGAAATCTCCCTGCTTTTCTTCAAGGCTTCTTTTTCCGGGAGGGGAGGGCCGCCCCCCATCTCGCCACCCTGCGATAGCGCGAGGGCGGACAGAGAAAACCAGAAAAGCGCCGCTATGGATATGCTCATGGCCATCTTTTTCGACTTCGACATTGGCACCTCCGAGATGTCTTTGTTAGAGAGTAACCGCGTATTTTGAGGAATCCGGCATCCATCCAAAGGATGGAGGAAAACTTCCCCGGGATGGGTCCGGAAGAAGTCTACAGGAAGTTCTCCGTGGAACCGTACCGTTCCTCCTTCCACGGGTCTCCGTGGTTATGGTATCCGCGCGATTCCCAGAATCCAGGGGTATCTTCCCTTAAGAACTCCACCCCCTCCACCCATTTTGCGCTTTTCCAGAAATACAATCTGGGAACGACGAGCCTTACGGGGAAACCGTGTTCCGGCCCGAGTATTTTCCCGTTATGTTTTACCGCAAAGAGGACGTCGCTATCAAAGAATTCTTCCATCGGAAGATTCGTTGTAAAACCTCCCCATGAACGGACGATGACATATCCCGCATCCGGCCTTATCCTTACAAGGTCTTTGATTAATGAGGCTGGAACACCCTCCCAGAGATTACCGAGGACGGACCACCCTGTAACGCAGTGGATGTCCGAAAAAACCCTTGCCGCCGCAAATCCCATGAACTCATCGAAGTCGAGGGTCTTTTCTTCTTCCACAAGCCCTTTTATCGTGAACGCCCACATGGAGGAGTTCGTTTGAGGGGTCTCTCCGTGATGGAGGACCGGCAAGGAACCGACCGTATGCTGGCCCGGAGGGATTCTGTTTTTTCTGAGTGTGTCAGGGCTTTTTATGATTCCCGGCTCTTTCATGGCAGGTAGCCGCATCATTTAAAGACTTTATCACACGGGCGGGATGTGTCAAGTGGGCGGGGGCAAAAGGGGGCGACGGAAAGAGCCATGATTGCCTGCTGAAGAATATGGTGGAGGGTACCGGGATCGAACCGGCGGCCTTCACGTTGCGAACGTGAAACAACAAAAACTCATAACCCGGCGTTCTACCTGCACATTGTTTAAAAACCTCATCTTTTTCCCCTTTCCGTCCTTTACGGTTTATTACGATGATTACGCCCTTTAAGGTGTAGCTGGCTACGTTTTGGCTACGTTGTGAACTCGGCGGGTAGGTCGAAGATTGCCGCCTCAAGGCGGAGGAGGAGGTCTTTTTGAGGCACCGGGTCGGTCAGGTACAGGGGGCAATTAAGGCAGAGGGGGAAGCGGTATTTTTTCTGAACGCAGAGGGTCCGCCTGAACCGGCGGCGGCCGCCCGGGCGCCGGGGAGCGGGAAGGCGGAAAGAATAAAGACACCGCCGCCACCGCCGCGGGGAAATGTGAAACGGCGGTTGTCCTTCAAACATCTCACTCAGCCGCTTTAACCTTGACTGCGGCTTTTTTTTTAAGCGGCATCGCCTCACCATCAACATCGAGCTTCCCTTTGAGCGCGAGCCGCACTATCTCAGCCATCTTAAGCCCGCTCTGAAAAGAAGCCTTGCGAAGAAGCCCGTAAAGGTCCTCGTCCAGATACACCATGAAGGCGCGCATAGAACCCTCCTTATTGAAAAAGGAAGTTATCACAAAAACCGCATGGATACAAGGTTTCTTTGACACTTTGAAAAATGGATTGTATAATAAAGGGGTGTTTGCTCGTTGCTATAACGCTACAAAACCTGCATATAGAGGACTTTATGGGGAGGGGGCCATAAAGGAACATGTTTAAAAAAAATAGGAGGGTACGTGCTTAATGTCAGGCTCGAAGGACTTAAAGAGATCAACGATTCCTCGATTCAGTTCAAAAACAACGCGAGACTATCGAAAAAGATACTCCGAAAAATCGCTGAAACCCTTGAAACGCGACTGCGCGAAAGAACTGCGCGAGGAATTGACGCGAAGGGAAAACCCTTTAAACCCTATTCAGCGGCGCATGCAAAGAAACGCCTTAAGGAAGGGAAAACATTCACCGTAGACCTGCAATTCACCGGAGCAATGTTGCGGGGTTTAAAATCCTCAACCAACGAGGACAAGGGCGAGGTCGTCCTTCACTTCCCGGACCCGGGCGAGGCGGAGAAGGCGTCTTTCCACAACGAACAGGGCGCGGGCAAGGGCAAGGTGATTCGCAGGTTTTTTGAGTTAAACAAGGACGACCTCGATGCCGTAAA
>JACRCB010000186.1 GCA_016219165.1 Deltaproteobacteria bacterium
AGAAACTTTTTATAAAAAGTTTCTCTCAAAAGAATTAATCAGAGTTTCCTTAAGCAAGGATTGCGCGCCCCGTTCAATACATGTCCTTTCTCCTGTCCCTGAATATATGGTTAAGCGGGGTTATCCTCTTGTCCCTCGCATCCTTCGGATTTATTGAAACCACCCCGACTTGAACCCTGTTGCGCGAGGCACGGCGCATTATCTCCCCTTTCGGAGAGATAATCTCGCTTGTGCCTATAAACTTAAGCCGCTCGCCTCTTCGCCTGTTCTCGACCCCGACCCTGTTCGCGGTTATCGCGAAGACCCTGTTTTCGATACATCGCGTTACCATCGCCTCGGGGCAGTATGGCAGGACAAGGTTCGATGGATGGCAGATTATATCGGCCCCTTTAACCGCAAGCGCCCTTGCCGCCTCGGGAAAGAACCAGTCAAAGCAGACCATCATGCCGACCTTCGCCTTTCCGGCAGAGTAAACCTTGAAGGGGGTGTTGCCGGGTGAAAATATTTTTTTCTCGTTACAGAACAGGTGCGCCTTCCTGTACACGCCGATGAAACCCCCGGGCCCGGCGAGCGCGGCTGAGTTGTAGGTTTTCCCCCCTTCCCTTTCCGCAATCCCGAAGACGATGTGAAATTTATTTCTCAGCGCGGCCTCAATGAGTTTCCCTGACGCATAGCCCTCAGGCACTCTTTCGGCAAGCGCCAAACACTCCCTCTTCGATTTGAACTGGTATCCGGTTGAAAAAAGTTCGGGAAGGACGATGAGGTCCACGCCCCTGAGTCCGGGAGAGCGGATATTTCTCAAGACGGATTCGACGTTTTCTTCTATCCTGCCGAACTCCGGGGACGTCTGTATGAAAGCAACCTTCATAAGATTATGCTTATCGCTTAAGATTTTGCGGCGCTCACGGGAGGGAAGGGACCGGGACAATCCCGTTCCTTAAGACCCCTCTCGGCTTCGGCCAGGGCCGGAACCGGGGGACGGCATCGCGGCCTCTGAAACCCAAAAAAGAAAAAGCCAGTCTTTTAAACTGGCCTTTTCTCTCCCATGAAAGTTTCTTAACAGGGCTTGCAGCCCTTCCTCGAAGACTTCTTGGAAGACTTCTTGGAAGAACTCTTTTTCTTGGCGGCTTTCTTGGTGGCCATTTATTACCCCCTTCTTTTTTGAACGTTCAGGTTAAAAAAGCATTAATAAAAATTTAACATAAAAAAAAATTATGTCAACAGGATTTGTTGGCGGAGGGAAATTTTTCCCAACCTTACGCCGTATTTTCTCCGGCAAGGTTGCGCAGAGACAGGAGCGCTTTTTAAAGAAGTCCTCCGCGCTCACTCCTTTTCAAAAAAGATTCTGTAAAAACAAAAAACCACAAGCCCTATGACAAGCCCCCACGAGCCGATTAAGAAAAGCCAGCCGTTTGCGCTCATACCGTCACCCGGATATGCCGCTTCACCCGTGCTTCCTCCTTTTCCATGCCCACCGGACAGCGCCTATGTGGAGAAGCAGAAGAAAAATCAGGAAGAGCCTCGTTGCCCAGACCCCCCGGTCCCCTTTTGCAATCACCGAAGGGAGCTGCTCGTATGTCCATGCAAAGAGTATTATAATGAGGAACGCGGGTGTTACGTATTTCATTATATAGAAGAATATCCGCGGGACCTTTATACGCGCGCCCCGTCCTATCTCCTCCCATGCGTTCTCGGCGCCGAATATCCAGAAAAATATTATCACCTCGAAGAGCGCGAGTATCACGAGCCCGAACGTGCCGGCCCAGAAATCCATCTCGTCGAGCCCGCCCCTTACGAACATGGGTATCAGCACGGTGAGGGCGGCGAATATGCCGAGAGAAACAACGGACCTTTTCCTCGACCACCCGAACTCGTCCTCGAAGAACGCAATCGCAGGCTGGGACAAGGCGACGACGGAGGTTAAACCCGCGAAAAAAAGGAGCAGGAACCAGAGGAATCCGAAGAACTGCCCGAAGGGCATGTGAGTAAATATCGCCGGCATGCTTATGAAGCCGAGTTTGAACGCCCCTCCCTCGGAAATCTCCCTTGCCCCTTCCACGCCGAAGAATATGACCGCGGAGACTATCGCTATCGTGGAACCCAGAACCACCTCCGCCAACTCATTTAAACTTGCGGTTGCAAGCCCGTCGAGCACTATGTCCTCGTCTCTCTTCACGTAACTCGCGTAGGTAAGTATCGCGCCGAGCCCCAGAGAAAGGGTAAAGAATATCTGTCCGGCCGCGGCAAGCCAGACCTTGGGCGAAATAATCCCCTTTAAGTCCGGCTCCCACAGGAAACCGAAACCCCTGGAGGCCGTTAGCGCGGGGTCGACCGGGGATTTAAGCGTAATCACCCTTATAAAGAGAACAAAACCCATTATAAAGAGGGCCGGGATTGCAAGATTGTTTAATTTCTCTATGCCGCCGCTCACGCCTTTCATAAGGACATAGAGTGTAGTCAAGAGCGTTACGGCGAAAAAGGCGTAAGCGGCCGGATTGGGAACCTGGAATACCCCGCCGGACGATACCCCTATATAGTCATAGAGGTAATTCTGGTAGGGTATGAGGTATTCCCCGGCGGAACCGGCCGCGAGCGCAGCCCCGGCCGAGGGGTAGAGGTTAAAGAGCGAATAGAAGCTGAATGCGAGCGTCCATGAGCATATGTAGGTATAGTAGATGAGGACTACAAGGGGCAGGAATATTCCGAGTGTGCCGGCATACTTGGCGAGTTTATTCTTCCAGAGACTATCGAACATCCCCGGGGCCGTTCCGTGGCCTATCGTCCCGCCGTAGCGCCCTATCCCCCACTCAATCCACATAAGGGGTATCCCCAGGAGTATGAAGGAAATAAAGTAGGGTATCATGTACGCCCCGCCGCCGTTTTGAGCGGCCTGCACCGGGAACCTCAGAAAATTCCCCAGTCCTATGGCGTTGCCCGCCATCGAGAGTATCAGCCCCGTCCTGCTCCCCCACTGTTCGCGCCGGTTCATTTGTCCGCCTCGGAAAGGAACTTCTTGTGAAAAGACCCCCGTGCCCCCCTTCGGATTTAAGGAACCTCTGAAAAAGTATCTTGAGAGAACCTTTTTATAAAAAGGTTCTCTCAAACTCTCTCCAAAAATTTTCAGTTCTGGTGGGCACAGCCCACCCTAAAAGTCTTTGGAGGGGGGTCTGGGGGAAACTTCGGGCACACACCCGCAGGGTGGGTCGGAAAGGTTCCCCCAAAAATGCTATTTTCAGAGATTCCCTGACATATATACAGAATCGGACAATCCTTGTCAAACGGCCTTTGAGTTCTCTGCCGCGGGGACTTAAAGCGCTGCGTTACACCCGTTTTACACCGCTTTAGTTTTTCTTGAAATACAAATTGGAAATGTTATGATGTGGCATTGTCGGGGCGTGGCTCAGCCCGGTAGAGCACCGCGTTCGGGACGCGGGGGTCGGAGGTTCAAATCCTCTCGCCCCGACCAGTTTTTTTTAGACCCAATACCTTCCGCTTTCACATCTCAAAGACCAGATGGACGCCAAAAACCTAAAACACCAACTCGACATACTATACACAACCTACAACGAATCCTTCCTCTCCTCCGACCCTCTCTGGTTCGTCCATAGATTCAGAACCGACAGGGACCGCGAAATAACGGGGCTTATCGCATCTTCTCTCGCCTACGGGAGGGTCGACGGCATAAAAAAAAGTATCGGGCGGGTCATGGATATCATGGGCTGGCAGCCTTACGAATTCACAATCTCGTTTAACCCTTTCAGGCACGGAAAGGCATTTTCAACCTTCACCCACCGCTTTAACAACGGCGGCGACATGGCCTGCCTCATATACTTCGCAAAACAGATGATAGCGGAACAAGGCGGCATCGGCGGGTTCTTCCTGGCCGGCTGCTCGCCTGAGGATAAGAACATAAAAGGCTCCCTCGAGTCGTTTTCGGAAAGGGCGTTGAAGCTCGGCTCCGCCTCCATCTACGGCTCAAAAAAACTCCCGGACAAGGCAGGGGTTCGATTCTTCTTCCCCTCGCCCTCGGACGGAAGCCCCTGCAAGAGGTTGAATCTATACTTAAGGTGGATGGTGAGGAAGGATTCTCTCGATTTCGGAATATGGAAAGGGATTGGGCCCGAAAAACTTATAATCCCCCTCGACACCCACATCGCCAGGATATCGCGGTATATCGGGCTTACAAAGAGGAAAACCGCCGACTGGAAAACGGCGGAGGAGATTACGGAAAGCCTTAAAACGCTCGACCCCGGCGACCCCGTCAAATACGACTTTTCGATTGCAAGGCTCGGAATACTCGAAGAATGCAAGAAAAAAAAAGACCCCGGCAAATGCACCGCCTGCCTCATAAAAAACATATGCGTAGTCAGATAGGACGGGGACCCAATCGGTCTTAAATCTTTATGAACGGAATGCCGGCCAGGGATGAAAAAAATTGACACAACCCGATGAGTGCGATACTATCGAGACTCTCGAAAAAAGGAGATATGCCCGCCGATGCATATCAGTGAGGCGTTCGACGTAATAAAAGACGACATAAGGAAAACCGAGGACCTCTTCAGAAAGAACGTCGCCTCCGATGTATACCTCATAACGAAGATGGGCGAATACATACTGGACAGCGGCGGCAAGAGGCTTCGCCCCCTCGTTTTGCTCCTCTCCGGGAGGCTCTGCGGCTACGGAGGAAGTTCCCACATACCTCTGGCGGTCGTTGTCGAGTTCATCCACACGGCGACACTGCTCCATGACGACGTTGTGGACAATGCAAACTTAAGACGCGGCAGGTCTTCCGCAAACTCGGTATGGGGGAACGGCTCGAGCGTGCTCGCCGGGGACTATCTCCTTGCAAAGGCATTTTCTCTCGCGGTAGAGAGCAAAGATTCGAGGGTATTGAAGGTTCTCGCCGAAACCACGACACGGATGGCGGAGGGCGAGATGCTGCAACTCATAAAACACTCGGATGTAAACACCACGGAAGGTGAATACCTCGATGTAATAACGAGTAAGACCGCCGTCCTTTTTTCCGCATCATGCCGGATGGCCGCAATACTCTCGGGCGCCGCGGAAGGGAAAGAAAAGGCGCTTTCGGACTTCGGACTGGACATCGGGATAGCATATCAACTCGTGGATGACTGCCTCGACTACACATCGAAGGACGAAGAACTCGGAAAAAGAGCGGGTAACGACTTGAGGGAAGGCAAGGTAACGCTTCCGTTCATAAAGGCATACTCAGGGGCTTCCGGAAAAGAAAAGGACATAATGAGAAAGGCGATAGAGGCGGGCCATGCCACAAAAGACCAACTTCTTGAAGTCTTTGAAATAATAAAAAAACACCGGGGCATTGAATACACCACCGCCTTCGCCGGAGAACGCATAGAAGAGGCGAAGAGGCACCTTGAGGTCTTCGAACCCACAACCGACAGGGCCGCACTCACCGCGGTCGCGGACAACGTGATAGAGAGAACGTATTGAGAGGCCGTTAGAAAACCATTCCGGGGGGACCAATCCTAAAAAGGCCCCCTCAGACTCTCTGCGGAAGCCCCCCGGGGGAACTTCCGGCAACCTCTTAATCCGCTTCTGTATCCGTGGACAAAAATGGACAAGAAGGAAAAGGCGGGAAAGATACTCGATATCCTCAAGAAAGAATTCCCTGGCGCAAAGACGTATCTTGCCTTCTCCAACCCGCTTGAACTCCTCATAGCGACGATACTATCCGCGCAGGCAACCGACGAACGCGTAAACAGAACCACACCGGCGCTCTTCAAGAGATTCAAAAGGGCAGAGGACTACGCACAAGCCCCTGTTGCCGAAATCGAAGGTTACATCCGTTCAATAAATTTCTTTCGGAACAAGGCAAAATCCATAAAGGCGTGCTGCAGTAAGATAGCCGGGGGGTTCGGCGGGAGGCTGCCGCAGACGGTAGAGGAACTTATCGAACTTCCCGGGGTCGGCAGAAAAACCGCGAACATCGTCCTTTCCGGGGCATTCGGCGTCCCTGCGCTCGCGGTCGATACGCATGTAAAAAGGGTTTCGACGCGGCTCGGCCTCGCGGAAAAAAAAGACCCCGACGGCATAGAAGAGGAATTGACGGGTATCATACCTGAAACGAGATGGGGCGAGACGTCGAACCTTCTTATACTCCACGGGAGAAAGACCTGCAGGGCGAGAAACCCGCTCTGCCCGGAGTGCCGGGTCAGGGCATACTGCGATTATTACAGTACCGCGGCGGGAAAAGGTTAAGGAATCTCTGGAAAAGTATCATGAGAGAACCTTTTTGTAAAAAGGTTCTCTCAAACTCTTTCCAAAAACTTTCAGTTCTAGTGGGCACAGCCCACTCTAAAAGTCTTTGAAGGGGGTTTGGGGGAAACTTTTCTACAGAAAGTTCCCCCCAAAAATACTTTTTCCAGAGGTTCCTTAACGGCAAGGGCTTCTCTTTTTCCGGAAACCTCCGGATAATGCTTTTGGC
Organism: Deltaproteobacteria bacterium; assembly: GCA_016219165.1. Classification (GTDB taxonomy): domain Bacteria; phylum Desulfobacterota; class GWC2-55-46; order GWC2-55-46; family DRQE01; genus JACRCB01. The sequence goes on from JACRCB010000186.1 coordinate 6,467, forward strand.
AGAGGTTAAAAACTTTTTAAAAAGGTCCGGGGAAAACCTCTTACGAAGAATTTTCCCCCGGAAAAAGGAGGTCTTTAAATGGGGCTTCTCGATGGCAAGAAGGCTCTGATATTCGGGGTGGCGAACGAGAGGAGCATTGCGTGGGGCATTGCAAAGGCCCTCAAAAAAGAGGGGGCAGAGATTGCCTTCACATATGCGGCGGAAAATCTCGAATCGCGGGTAAGACCCCTTGCCGCCTCCTGCGGCTCGAAGATAGTTTTGCCGTGCGACGCAACGAACGACGGCGAGATGGACGCCCTTTTTGCAACGCTTAAAAGAGAATGGGGGGGATTGGACATCCTCCTCCACTCCATAGCCTTCGCAAAGAAGGAGGAACTTAAGGGGGAGTTCCTGAATACCTCGAGGGACGGGTTCAGACTCGCAATGGATGTGAGCGTGTATTCGCTCGTGGCCCTGTCTCAGAGGGCATGCCCCCTTATGGAGGGCAGGAACGGGAGCATAATTACAATCACATATCTCGGAAGCGAGCGGGTTATTCCGAATTACAACGTCATGGGGGTCGGCAAGGCCGCGCTGGAGGCGAGTGTCAAATACCTCGCAGGCGGCCTCGGACTTAAAAAGATACGGGTGAACGCCATATCCGCAGGCCCGATAAAAACACTCGCGGCAATGGGCATTACGGGGTTTAAAGAAATTCTCGACAGCGTAGAGAAAAAGGCCCCGTTAAGACGCAACATAACCCTCGAGGACATAGGCGGAAGCGCCGTTTATCTCGCAAGCGACCTTTCGAGCGGGATGACGGGCGCAATAATCTACGTGGATTCGGGGTTCAATATAATGGGGGTATGAACGGAATGCCCGCCTCAATCCAGCACCACTTTGGACAGGGCTTCCTCACATGACATTCAAAGCCAACATGTCCAAAGTGGTGCTGGAGAGGGGAAAAGAGGATTTCACTCGCGATAGGCACCTTAAAATGCGCATCATAGCGGACCTCCATATACACACGAAATATTCAAGGGCCACGAGTAAGGACATGACCCTCCCGAACATCTCCCTCTGGGCAAAGAGGAAGGGCATAAACCTCGTCTCCACGGGGGACTTCACCCACCCGGCGCACTTTGAGTCGATAAAAAAAACCCTTGCCCCGGAAGGCAACGGACTCTTCGTCGAAAGGGGGAAGGAATCCTCCGGCGGCAGCGTGCATTTCATGCTCGCCTCGGAGGTGAGCAACATCTATACCCAGGGCGGCCGGGTGCGGAAGATACACAACCTCATATTCACCCCCACGCTCGAAGCCGCATTTAGGATAAACTCCACCCTGTCGAGGCTCGGCAACATTGCTTCCGACGGCCGCCCCATATTCGGCTTCCCCGCGAAGGAACTCTTAAAGATAGTCCTGGATGCGGATGAGGATTCGCTTCTTATCCCCGCGCATGCGTGGACGCCGTGGTTTTCCATATTCGGGAGCAGAAGCGGATTTGATTCGATAGAGGAGTGTTTCGGGGACATGACGGGGCACATACATGCGATAGAGACCGGGCTCTCTTCCACCCCCGGGATGAACTGGAGGTTGTCTTCCCTCGACGCGGTGGCCCTCATATCGAACTCCGACGCCCACTCCCCCGCGAAACTCGGCAGGGAATCCAACGTGTTCGACTGCGGGATGGACTACCGTGAAATAATGAAGGTTATAAAGGAAAAGGATAAAAAAAGATTTCTTTTTACAATAGAGTTCTTCCCCGAGGAGGGGAAATACCACTACGACGGCCACAGGGAGTGCGGGGTTTTGTTGTCCCCGGAGGAGACAAGGAAGACCGGCGGGAGATGTCCGGTCTGCGGCAAGGAGGTGACAATAGGGGTAATGAACAGGGTCGAACAACTCTCGGACAGGCCCGTTGGTTTTGCGCCGCCTGAAGCCATCCCTTCGAAATCCGCGGTGCCGCTCGAGGAGATAATAGCGGAGGCGTTCGGGATGGGGGTGAATACCTCCACCGTAAGAAAAGAGTACCTAAGGCTCACTGACCTCGGAGGCAATGAATTTGCCGTCCTCCTCGACATGCCCGAAGAGGAACTGTTGAAGATAACTCCAGCGGCGGTGGCCGAAGGCATAACAAAGGTCAGGAGGGGGGAACTCTCTATCGTCCCGGGGTTCGACGGCGAGTTCGGGAAGATAAAGATATTCGGAAAGGCGGAAGGGCCGAGGGCCGCGGAGCCGAAACAGATGGGGCTGTTTTGAAGGATACGCCGTGCAAAAAGAAACTGCCGTAGAAAAGGCGATACTCCAGACAAGGAGAGGCAACTTTAGAAGGGCCCTCTCTATCTTCGAAGAAGACGGCTGCCATAGAGACGACCCCCTTGCGACCTCCTATTACGCGCTCGCCCTTTCGGTTGTAAGGAAGGAATACGAAGGGGCCCTGTCGCTTTCGATATGGGCCGCAAAAAAAGAGTTCTACAACCCAGAGATATACCTCAATATCGGAAAGATATGTCTTCTGATGGGAAGGAAAGACCTCGCGTTCAGGGCGTTCAAGAAAGGGCTCAGGATAGACAAGACCCACAAGGGCATAATAAGCCAGCTCAAAAAACTCGGCATACGCCGCGCCCCCGCGATACCCCAACTCCCAAGGAGGCACATACTCAATAAGATTGTCGGCAGACTTATACATGAACTTAAAAAAATCCGGCGGGGTACCCACCCGCAGGGTGGGTCGGGAGCGGATTTCTAAGGAAGCTCTGAAAAAAGCACTTTTGGGGGAACCTTTCCGACCCACCCTTCGGGTGGGTGCCCGAAGTTTCCCCCAAACCCCCTCCAAAGACTTTTAGAGTGGGCTGTGCCCACCAGAACTGAAAATTTTTGGAGAGAGTTTGAGAGAACTTTTTTATAAAAAAGTTCTCTCAAGATACTTTTTCAGGGGTTCCCTAAAACACCCCCGCACCATGCTCTTTGCGCCGGGTATATTTTTCTGTTCAATTGCGGCATCATAAGGAGAAAAGGGTTTGTCGGAACTGAGGCTCAACGTAATTACGCGGGAGTGGGTGATAATAGCGAAAGAAAGGGCGAAGAGGCCGCGCGATTTTAAAGGCATTCCTCTCAGAAAACCCCTGCCCGAGTACATCAAGGGGTGCCCGTTCTGCCCCGGAAACGAGGATAAGACCCCGGAGGAAAGTTTCAGGCTCGAGGGGAAAGAGGGGTGGAAGATAAGGGTCGTCCCGAACAAATTCGAGGTCCTTTCGAGCGGGGGCGAGAAAAAATGGCTGATAGACGGCGTAAAGAGGACCGTTGCGGGTGTCGGTAAACACGAGGTGATAATAGAAAGCCCCCGGCACAACATGAGTCCCGCTCTCTTTTCCCTCGAACACACCAGGGATATAATCAGGATATACAGGGAAAGATTCATCAATGCGCACAGCGACCCGCGGGTGGAACATGCCATCATATTCAAAAACTACGGGGAAGGGGCGGGCACGTCCCTCGAGCATCCCCATTCCCAACTCATAGCAACCCCGGTCGTGCCGCTGCAGTTCCGGGACAGGATACAGGCCGCGCTCCACTACTTCGACGATACGGGTTCATGCCTTGTCTGCGACGTCCTTAAGATGGAACTCAAAGACTCTGTGAGGGTCGTCACCGATTCGGAGCACTTCGCCACATTCATACCGTATGCGGCGCTTTCCCCCTTCCATACATGGATA
>JACRCB010000187.1 GCA_016219165.1 Deltaproteobacteria bacterium
CGGCGACGCGGGCGAAGCCGAGGGTTTCTTAGTTGTTGTGTTCTTTATGCACGTGGGTAGATTTCACTATTTCAGGGTTGGTTTCTATATAAGGCCCCCCTATCAGGTCTATGCAATCCGGGATGGCGGGGAATACGGCCAGAAGGCATTCTTTTATCGCGGAGGGTTTGCCAGGGAGGTTTATTATGAGGGAATTTCCTCTTGTCCCGGCGGTCTGGCGCGAGAGTATGGCCGTCGGGACTTTTTTAAGAGATACAGCCCGCATCAATTCCCCGAAGCCCTCCAGGATTCTATCGCATACCGCAGCCGTCGCATCCGGTGTTATATCCCTCGGGGCGGGACCGGTCCCTCCGGTTGTTATGACGAGCGGGCAGATTTCCCTGTCGCACAATCTTTTAAGCGCCTCTTCAACCTCTTTTTTTTCGTCCGGGACTATTAGATAAACCGGCTCCCACGGGGTTAGGATTATCGCCTTGAGTTCCTCTATGACCGCGGGGCCTCCTCTGTCCTCGTATTCGCCGCGGCTTGCGCGGTCGGATATTGTCAAGACCCCTATCTTTACCTTTTCACTCATCTTCGACACTTTTTTCCTCGGGAAGATTCGGTTCTTCCTGAAATGGGAAACCGAAGCCCACCTGAACCGTTACAACGGCGTTCTCCTTGAGTTCTTCGCTCTCCTGCGGCACAATCAGAAGTCCGTCCGCCTTTACCATGCTCATTAATATCCCGCTGCCTTGTTCCCCGGGAAGCCTTGCCGAATAGCCGGAGGGGCTTCCCTCCAGAAGCGCGCGCATGAAGTGGGTCCTTCCTTTTTTGTCTTTAACCTTTTCCTTGAGTCCGGCCTTTATGGTCCTCCGGAAAAGCCTTTTTGCGCCCATCATCTTCCTTACTGCGGGCACGATGAATTCCTCGCAGCAGACCATGGTGGATACCGGGTTCCCCGGAAGCGCGAATATCACGTTTTTCTCCCCTGTCCCGAATGCGAAGGGGTGTCCCGGCCTCAAGGCCACCCGCCAGAAGCGGATGTCAATCTTAAGGTCTTTAAGCACGGGCCTTACAAAGTCGTACTGGCCCACCGCAACCCCTCCCGATATCACGAGGGCGTCGTATTTAAGCCCCTCCCTCAATTTTTCTTCGAGCGCTTCTCTCGTATCCCTCGCTATGCCGAGCAGGACAGGCTCGGCCCCCAGAGACTCAAGTTCCGCCATGACCGTATAGCTGTTCGCATCGGGTATCTTTTTAGGGTCGAGCGGCTCGTCAATGCCTTCGAGTTCGTCTCCCGTGGAAAGGACCGCGACGCGCGGCCTTCTGTAGACCATTACCTCTTTTTTCTTGACCATCGCGAGGGTCCCTATGTGGGCCGGGCCGAGTTCATCTCCCTCGTCCAGAAGCAGGTCTCCCGCCTTCAGGTTCTCCCCCATGGGCCTTATGTTCGAGCCTTTCCTGGGAGGGACCAAGACCTTTACCTTGTCTTTGCTGGAATCCGTATCCTCGACCCTCACAACGGTATCCGCGCCCTTCGGTACCGGCGCTCCGGTCATTATGCGCGAGGCAACGCCTTTCTCCACACTCCTTTTAGGCTCCCCGCCCGCCTTTATGTCGTCTATGATTTCGAGCGCTGCGGGGTTTCCCCGCGTTGCGCCTTTTACATCCTCGAACCTCACGGCATATCCGTCCATCGCGGATGAGTCGAAGGGCGGGTGGTCCCTGTTTGCAAATACCTTTTCCGCGAGGATCCTTCCGAGGGCGCCGGTTATCCGGACTTTCTCGGTCCCGAGCGCGCTTACGTTTTTAAGGATAATATCCTGAGCCTCTTTTACCGTCTTCATCCTTTTAATCTCCCAAGCCCATGCTTTGCATGGGTACCCCGCCTCTTTGGGAAAGAGGCGGTTTTTTCAAACATAGATTCCGCTTTTTTAAGTTCCTTAATGGTGTCCACGTCCATGAAACTTTTTTTAAAATCCGGGTCGGTCTCTTTAAGTTCTCTCTCTGTAACGTATCGGACCCTGAGGTCCTTGGATTCTTTAAGGAACCCCTCAATGCCTCTCCTCCCCTCTTTTACCCTTCGGGCCAGCGGCTCGAGGCACGTCTTCTTATAGAGCGCAAACAGGGTTTGAACCTGATGGCCGGCAACAGGTGCCACACAGTCATACCCTTTGCGCAGCCCTGAAATATGGCGGATGAGCCTTTTGCTTACCATCGGCATATCGCATGCCAGCACGAATACCCACGGGTTTCTGGAGTTCTTGAGGGCGCTGCATACGCCGAGGGCAGGCCCCCGGCCCGGGAGGGTGTCCGGGATAAGGCGGAGCTTTTTGGCCGTTAATCCTTTGGCAGTTAATCCTTTGGAAGTTAATCCGGGGATAGGTTTGCCCATAGGATGGTCAGGGGTATGCGCGCTCACCATGATATCCTTAAAAATCAGGGACGCGACATCGAAGACGCGCATAAATAAGGTCTTACCAAGGAATTCCACCCCCGCCTTGTCTTTCCCTATCCTCTTCGACTCCCCTCCGACAAGGATGGCGCACGAGACCCCTCTTATAAGAGAACTCTTACGGACCGCGGTTTGCATCAAATCTTTTCTCCGGCCTTTTCTCCGGATGGCGCAAGGGAGAAGTGCCTCTGGATGAAGTCCGCCAATGCTGCGTCGTCGTCTATGTTGAAGCAGGGGACCCCGGCCCCCTTGAGTTCTCCGGGGTCCAAGTTAGTGGCGATGGCTATGAGCCCCTCTTCTGGATGGGAGATTGGGCGGCTTGACCTTTCACTCCTTACGACCTCTATCTTTTCCGCGGCGGACTGTAAAAAGCCCTCTACAAGCACTATATCCATCTCCCTGAGATATTTTTTGGCCAGGCCTTCGGGCGAGGGGTTATTTTTTACGTCGCTTACGAGTTGCAGGCTCTCCGGGCCTATGAATATGCTTTTCTCCGCGCCCGCGTTCTTGTGGCGCCAGGAGTCTTTACCCGGGGCGTCGAGGGGGTGAGGGTGGCGGCTGTGTTTTATCGTCCCGACCCTGAAGCCCCGTTTTACGAATTGAGAAACGAGTCTCACCATCAGGGTGGTTTTACCCGAGCCAGAAAGTCCGACTATTGAAATAAGCGGCGCCTTCATGCGTGGGGCACCACCCATGACTCGCCTTCCGGCGTCGTTTCTTTTTTCCAGAGCGGGACGGTCTTCTTAAGCGTATCTATGCACCAACTGCACGCCCTGAACGCCTCTTCCCTGTGGGCCGACGCAACCGTTATGAGGACTATATTGCCGCCGGGATTAATGGCGGTTACGCGGTGGACTATCCTTGCGTCTATTATGTCGAAACGCCTGAGGGCATCTTCCCTCAGGGCCTCCAATGCCTTTAAAGCCATGGACGCATACTGCTCGAATGAGACGGACATTATCGCTTTGCCTCCGGAGGAATCCCTCGCAACCCCCAAAAACGCCACAACCGCGCCTATCCCCCTGGACGATTGTTTTATCCTGTCCACCTCTTCCTCGACGGAAAAATCTCCTTCCTGTATGCGCACTGGTTTGTCCTCAATTGCCGGCGTCATCCAAGACCTCCTGAAAAGGGCGGCATGACCGCGACCTCGTCCCCGTCTTTCAAGACGGTTGAGGGGTCCGCCTGCGCTTCATTGACCGCGAGCATGTAAGGGGCTTTAGGAGGGAGAGCGAACCTTTTTCCCAGTTCTTCCATCACATCCGAGAGTGTCGCGCCCGGCCTCTTGAGTTCCAGATGGGTTTCCCTTACCCCTGTTTTAGTTGCGAGCATCCCGAAGAAAAGCACGCGTATCATCGTATCGCTCCCCCAAGTTTAATAAGGCCTTTCCTGCCTCCCCTATTCCTTTGTCCTTTTCCAGTGCCCGCTTCTCCCGCCTTATTTTTCGACGAGTTCTATCCCTGTAATGCTCATGGCCTTGTCAACGGCCTTGCACATGTCGTATATAGTAAGGAGCGCGGCTGCCGCCGCGGTAAGGGCCTCCATCTCGACCCCTGTCGGGCCCACGCACCTTACGGTGGCGTTTACGCCTATGGATGCCCTTCCTTTTTCTGTTGCCCCGCAATCGAATGCCACCTCTACGCCGGAGATTGCGATGGGGTGGCACATCGGGATTAGGTCCGGGGTTTTCTTTGCGGCCATTACGGCCGCCACCTGAGCCACCCCAAAGACATCCCCTTTTTTTATACCTCCCTCTTTTATGAGTTTGAGGGTTTCCCTCTCCATCAGGATGCTGCCGCGGGCCGTTGCGGCCCTCGATGTTGCGGGTTTTTCAGACACGTCCACCATCCTTGCCCTTCCGCTTTTGTCGAAATGCGTGAATTCCGCCATCGGGGATATGTCCTTCTCAATACGAAATGAACGGCATCTTTATAACCTTGCCTTTTTCCCTCTGTTCGGCGATATGGCCTTCTACGAGTTCGAATATCACGTCCCCGAGCGTATAGGCCTCTGCCGGGTCGTGCGTTACCATCAGCACCGGTATGTCCCAGTCCTTCTGGATGTCTTTAAGAAACCTTCTGAGCCTGGGCTTAAGCGAAGTATCGATTGCCGAGAAAGGCTCATCCAAAAGGAGCAACAGGGGTTTGGGAGCAAGGGCCCTGGCGAGCATCACCCTCTGCGCCTCCCCCCCGGAGAGCAGCGCCGGGCGGCGCTTGAGGAGACAACCGAGGTTCAATTCCATATAGAGCCTTCCGAGCCATCTCTCCGTGTCCTTGGTCCGGCCATTTGAAAGGCCGAAAAGGATGTTTTTTTCAACCGTAAGCCACGGGAAGAGGCTCGCTGCCTGAGATACGTATCCAACCCTTCTTTTTTCGGGCGGGAGGAAAGTAGAACTATCGAAAAAGACGCATTCCCCGGCGGATATAGTCCCCTCATCCGGCCTTTCAAACCCGGCAACCATCCTAAGGAGCATGGTCTTGCCAGAGCCGTTGGGTCCGGTAAGGATTGTAAGTTCCCTCCCGATAGGCAGACTCACGTCCATATCGAACGTCTTGAGGCGTTTTTTTATTTCTATGTTCACCATCCTATGGCCATGGCCTTCCGGTTCAGATAATACACCAGAGAAAGGATTGAGAAAGAAAATGATAGAAGGATAAACGCCATCCACGCCGCTTCGCCGTAATGGAGGGTTTCCACACTCTCGTACAGGGCGATGCTGGCGACCTTCGTCTTGCCCGGGATGCTTCCGCCGACCATCAATACCACCCCGAACTCCCCGACCGTGTGGGCAAAGGAGAGCATGCCGCCGGTCGTAAACCCCCTCTGCGAGGCCGGGAGTATCACCCGCCAGAACGTCTGCCATCTCGTGCATCCCAATGTCCTTGCGGCGTCCAGAAGGTTTTGGTTTACGTTTTCAAACGCATTCTGTATGGGCTGGACCGCAAAAGGGAAGCTGTAGAGCACCGAGGCCAGAAGAATACCCTCGAAGGAGAAGGCAAGCGTTTTTCCGGACACGCCCTGATACCATCTGCCAAACGGCGACAGGTTCCCGACCATAACCAGGACCAGGAAGCCGAGCACCGTCGGGGGCAGGACTATGGGGAGGGCAAAAAGAGCCTCGGCCGCGGCCCTTCCCCTGAACCTCGAGAACGCGAGCATATAGGCAACGGGTGTCGCCAGAAAAAGTAAGCACAACGCTGTTATCGAGGCGAGTTTAACGGATATTATAAAAGGCTGCCAGTCCATCTTATTGGGATTTCCCTTCTAAAGAGCTTAAACGCCCGCCGAACCATGCGAGCGCGGTCTGCCTGTGATAAGGGACCGAGGATACGCTGTAACCGTATTTACGGAATATCTTGAGCGCCTCGCCGGTCTTTAAAAAATCTAAAAAATCCGAGGCCGAAGGGGGCGCATTCCTTAAGATAACCGCCTGCTCGATTATGGGGGGGTGGTAGCGTCCGTCCACGGTGAAATAGCTTCCGCCCTGGCCGTAGACCGTTGCAATGGACACCATGGCCGCGTCCGCGTTCCCGGAGGCGGCGAAATTGAACGCCTGAGAGACATTCTCCCCGTAGACGAGTTTATCCTTTACGGAGGCGAGGATTCCGGCGTTCCCGAGAGCGGAAAGGGCCGCTTTCCCGTAGGGCGCCGTATCTGGATTAGCCATCGCAATGAGTTTTATCCTTTCGTCCTTCAGGAAATCGAGGTTCTTTCCTTCGATGGAGATACCTTTGCTTTTTGTCCACACAACGAGGGCGCCCGTGAATGTAAATCGCTTCCCCTTCTTAAGAAGGCCTTTTTGTTCGAGGAGTTCGGGGCTTTTCGTATCGGCGCTTACAAAGACGTGGAACGGCGCGCCCTGAATAATCTGCGTATAGAGTTTTCCGGTCGAGCCCGCGACTATCTCTACCTTTACCGGGCGGGTCTTTTCGAAAATATCCGCTATCTCCCTCAATGCGCTCTGGGTGTTGCTCGCGGCCGCGACCGTCAGGATGTTATCGGCAAAGGCGCCCCTTGCCGTGGTAACGAGCGGGAGGAGGAAGATGCCTGCGGTTATGGCTCTCTGCAGATTCATTTTATAAACGATACCTCGGTAGCCTTTATAAGCGCCGTAATGTGGTCTCCCACCTTGAGTTTCATCCTCTCCACACTCGATGTCGTAATGACCCCCGCTATCTGGTGCTCCCCCACCTGTATGGTAACCTCGGATACGACGTCGCCCTTTTTAATCTCCAAAACCTCGCCGGGCAGCTGGTTTCTGCCGGAAAGTTCCATTCAGCCTCCTATGTGTATCATGCCCTTTTCCGTGTCTTCGCCGGTCGAGGTATACACGCCCATCTCGGGCTTTATAGATACGGCCTTCTTTATGAGAAGGGTGAGTTCTTCGTCCCCGGCATGAGCCTTGAGCGCGGCCTTGAGGTCCACGTCCATATCCGCGGGCAGGCAGCTTCTGAGTTTTCCGTCCGAGGTAAGGCGCATGCGGTTACACTGGCCGCAGAAGCGGTTCGACATGGGGGAGATGAAGCCCGCGTTGCCCCTGCCCGACCTTAAGGGAAGGGAATAGGCGGCCGTAGAGCCCCTTTCCGGCTCGCGCGAGGTATCAACGCGTTCCATAATGTCCCCTCTTTTAAGCACATCGTCTATCGATAAATAATTCTTCTTCCAGTCAATCCTGTCGCTCATGGGCATGAGTTCTATAAAGCGCACGGTAATCATCCTGTCCGCGGCGAAATCCAGTATGTCCGCCAATTCCTCTTCGTTTGTCCCGCGAAGAAGCACAGTGTTGAATTTTATCGGCACGAGCCCCTCTTTAATCGCCGCGTCTATGCCCAGAAGGACCGGCTTAAGTTCCCCTCCGCCGGAAATCTCGCGGAAAAGGCCGGGTTTGAGGGTGTCGAGGCTTATGTTCAGACGCCTGAGTCCCTTTTGCTTCAACCCCCGCGCAAGGCCGGATAGAAGGGAGGCGTTTGTCGTCATGGAAAGGTCTTCTATGCCATAAATCTCCGAGAGCATCCCGACCAGGTCTTCCACACCCCTCCTTACAAGGGGCTCTCCTCCCGTAAGCCTGACCTTCGTTACCCCCATCTCAGCCATGAGGCGGACGATGCGGACAATCTCGTCGAAACTCAATATATCCGCGCGCTTCTTAAACTTCTCTACAATGGGGGCGCAGTAGGTGCAGCGGTGGTTGCAGCGGTCGGTGATGGAAATCCTCAGATAACTTATCCTCCGGCCGAAACGGTCCGAGAGAAACCCTTTGTCTTTTTTAGCCATTTTATCCATATGTCAATGCCCAGTGCCCTGAAATAAAAAAACCAACCGTGATGAAAGGTTGGCAGCGCGTTTCGATATTTCCTCCTTTCCAATCACGGGAGGCTTGACCGTTTCCAGCCAAACCCTGTCGGCCAATCCCCATTTCTTTGGCAAGTTTTAGGGGATATGGCTCGGAGATATGTATAGTCTCAGGATAGCAGAGGTTTCGGACGGTGTCAACAGGAAAGAGGTAAAACCTTATTA
>JACRCB010000188.1 GCA_016219165.1 Deltaproteobacteria bacterium
AGGGAGGCGGGGCTTAGAAATCTCGAACGCGAGATAGCCTCCCTCTGCAGGAAGGTCGCAAAGAAGGCGGCGGCGGGGAAGAAAGAGCCGACCGCAATCACGCCGGAAAATCTCCACGAATACCTCGGGGTAGTCAAATTCCTGCCCGAGGCGGAGCAGGAGCGGGATGAAATCGGGGTGGCCACGGGGCTCGCATGGACGCCCGTCGGAGGAGAGATACTCTACATAGAGGCTACGACGATGAAAGGCAAGGGGCAACTTACCCTTACCGGACATCTGGGAGAGGTTATGAAGGAGAGCGCCCAGGCCGCCTTAAGTTATGCGAGGACAAAGGCAAAGGACTTCGGCCTGAGCGAGGATTTCTATAAAAACATGGATATCCATGTGCATGTCCCGGCCGGCGCCATCCCCAAAGACGGGCCTTCGGCCGGCATCACCATGGCAACGGCGGTTATCTCCGCCCTCACACAGATACCGGTAAATAAGGACATCGCCATGACCGGCGAGATAACGCTTCGGGGAAGTGTGCTTCCGGTCGGAGGCATAAAGGAAAAATGCCTTGCCGCGCTCCGCGCGAAAATAAAGACGGTGATACTTCCCGAAAGGAACAGTAAAGACCTCGACGATATTCCGAAAAACGTAAGGGAGGGGCTCAACATTATACACGTAAAACACGTGGACGAGGTCTTGAAACTCGTTTTAACGAAAAAGGAAGAAAAGGCCGGAAAAAAAGAAGAAACGCCGGCAAAATTGCACGCAAGGCCGCAAGAACGCATGTGAACGGAATGCTCGCCGCAATCCCGCCTCGTTAGAGGCGGGTCAAGGCGAGCTATATAAATGATAACTTCCTCACCGTCGAAGAATCTCCGCCATTTATGGCGGAGTTCTTCAATGAGACTCGAAGAACTCGGCGAGGCCTCCCTCATAAGGAGGCTTAAAAAGAGATTTTCCCGGGCCAATCCCCGAATCCTCAGGGCGATAGGGGATGACACGGCTGTAACGCTCATAGACAAAAAAAGGTGCCTTCTAACTACAACCGACACCCTCGTCGAAAGAATACACTTCAACCCCGATTACGCTCCACCCTATCACCTCGGAAGAAAGGTTGTAAGCATTTCCCTCTCCGACATAGCGGCGATGGGAGGCTCTCCGTTATTCTTCCTTGTCTCCGCGGCCATGCCTCCTCGAACGACACTTGAATTTTTCGACGAATTCTATAAGGGGATTGAAGATTGCGCCGGTGAATTCGGGGTCTCCCTTATAGGAGGGAACACCTCGTCATCGAAAGAGATAGTGGTTACGGGCACAATGCTCGGAGAGGCTCTGAAGGGCGAAGTCATCTACAGGAGCGGCGCCGGAAAAGGCGATGCGGTATACCTTACCGGCACCGCGGGAGACTCCGCGCTGGGGCTTAAGGTCCTTAAGGAAAGGGGCATATCCGCAGCCAAAAAGGGGCCTTTCAAGGATGCGGTGATGAGACACTTAAACCCGAAAGCCCGGGTTCGTGCGGGAATGACCATAGCGCGGAAAAAACTTGCCACCTCTATGATAGACGTAAGCGACGGGGTTCTGGCCGACTTAAGACACATCTGTGAAGAGAGCAAAACCGGGGCGAGGGTGGAGTTTGGGAGGCTGCCGCTCTCGGATGACGTCAGAGGCCACCTAAAGGAAAACCCGGCGGATTTCGAGTTCGTCCTCGCGGGCGGCGAGGACTACGAACTTTTATTCACCGCGGCCCCCGGGAAGGAAAGAGAGATTTCCGCCGCGGCTAAAGGACTCGGGCTCAGGATAACGCGGATAGGAGAGATACTGCCCCGCCGCAGCGGCATAAGTGTTGCGGGGGAAGGCGGCGCGAAAGTCCGCATAAAAAAAGAGGGCTACGAGCATTTCAGATAGATGAAGGTGCCGGTAGGACATAAGTTCATTTTCGGGTTTCTGGCGGTGGTTGCGGCCGCGGCATTCGTTCCGGGGGTTATCGAAAACACCGCCGTGCCGGAATGGCTGCAAAGCCCGATGAGTTTCCTTGTCGCCATGGTCATAGGGCTCGTACTCGGCGAGGTGTTTACGCGGGCTTTCACAAAAGACTTCAGCCGCCTTACCCGCCTTACGCAGCGGATAAGCCGCGGGGAACTTACCCACGTGGATTCGCCGGCGCCCCCGGGAAAATTCTTTCCCGACGAAATAAACGACCTCGAGGAGGCATTACTGCTTGTATTTACAAACCTGAGGGGGCTTGTCGTCCACCTGAGGGATACGGTAAAGAACTTAACGGAGGCCCAGGCAACCCTGACGGACATAGTGGCGAAGGGACACAAGACATCCGGCGAGGTCATCACCGGCACCGGCAAGATATTCGCCGGCGCGCTGGAACAGACCCGTCACATGGAGAATACGTCCCTCATGGTAAAAGAGGTTTCGCAGATGGCGGATGCGGCGGCGTCAAAGGTAAGAGATACCGCAGCGGCATCCGAGAAGGTGAACACCATGGTGCACCGGGGGGTTGCAAACGCAACAAGCGCGATAGAAAAGATGGAGGCGATTTTCACCGGGACCGACAGGACCGAACAGGCGGCAACGAGACTCAAGGAAAAACTCGGAGAGGTGCCTAAGATACTCGATGTTATAACCCACATATCGAGACAGACCGACCTCATTGCCATCAACGCCACGATAGAGGCGAGCAAGGCCGGAGAGCACGGGCGGGGGTTTGCGCTCGTTGCCGAAGAGGTCAGGAGGTTTGCCGACAATACCGCAAAAAGTGTGGAGGACGTATCCATAATAGTGCGGGAACTTAAGACGGAGGTCGCGGGGGTGGTGGAGACGGCCCACCATGGGGTTGCGTCGGTTAAAGAGGGCAGAGACGATATAAGAAAGATACGGGACATCCTCTCCACCATATCGGATTACACATCCGAGGTCGCCCGCCAAGCGGGCGTCATACTCGAACTTACGGAGAAACAGAAGGGAAAGGCTGAAAAGGCGGTTTCCATAAGCGAAGAGGTGGCAAATATCGCGCGTGAAAACCTCTCCTCCACGGAAAAGGTGGACAACGCAGTCGAAAAGCACTCCGCGGCGATGGAAGAGGCGGTTTCGGCCTCTAAAAAACTCTCCAAACTCTCGGGGGAATTGAAGAACGTGGTTTCGAAATTCACGCTGGATCCCTGAGGGAAACTTTTTCGGGCGCCGGAGATAACGTTTTTCCCGGGCCTCTGCACCCAGCACCACTTTGGACACGTTGGCTTTGAATGTTATGCAGGAAGTCCTGTCAAAAGTGGTGCTGGGCAAGGCCATATCTTCGCCCCTTAAGTCTTAAAGAGCGGAAAATATATGGAAGACGGATTGCTGTTCGAGGTTGAAGGAAAACGCTTATGCCTCGAACTTAAGAGTGTAGAATGTGTTGTCGAGAGGGAAAAGGTCTTTTTTGTCCCCGGGAAAAGGCCCCCGGTGGAGGGGATAATCACGCACAGGGGAGAGATGGTTGCGGTGGTAAGCCTCGAACGCATCTATGGAACCGGGGAAACTGGGGAAGCGAGGGGGACGAGCGGGGGGAATGACGAAGGCCCCTGCACCATCGTGATAGCGAGAGAGGGGGCCAGGGCTCTGGGGCTCAGTGTCAAAAGGAAAAGGGTTTCTTTTTTGTGGAAGGAAGACTTTGAAAACATGAGATTCCGGGCCCAACCGGGTAGATTCTCAAAGGGAAGCATCGAATTCGGCGGAATCCTTGCCGAGGCGATAGATTGCCTCGCCATCTATAACGAGGTATCGAGCATATTGTCGCAAAACTCCTGACCTGCATGGGGCGCGGCATGGACGATTCACGCTACAAGGCAATCTTTCTTCAGGAAACGCACGAACGCCTTTCGGGCATAGAGAAGGGGCTTCTCGAACTCGAATCCAACCCCCAAGACCCCGCCGCCATAGACAAACTCTTCAGGCACTACCATTCCATAAAAGGCATGTGCTCTTCCATGGGTTATGAAGCGATGAAAGAGTTTTCCCATGCGCAGGAAGACCTTCTCAACAGGTTGAGGAAAACCGGCGAACCGGCAACAACACAGATGATTTCAACCCTTCTCTCCTCCCTCGACGCATTGAAGGACATGACGAGGCGGATTGAGGATGGCCTCCCCCTTGAAGGAATCCCCCTCGCTCCCCTCATAAAAAAGATAAAAGAATTCGCCGCCCCGGAAAAAATCACCCGGGAAGAAACCCCGGCGCGGGGCACCCCATCCGCGCTCCCCCTTGCGCAGGGCGGGCAAACGGAAAAAGAGACCCCGCCCCTGATAAGCCTCCCTAACATAATGAAGGTCCCAGCCGGGGTCTTCGATGAACTTTTGAGAATCACCGGGGACCTTCTTACAACCCTTTCCTCCCTAAAGGGCGTTTCAGCCCGCTCGATGTCCATAGAACTCAAAGAGAAGGTGCACTCCCTCGACAACTCTATCGAGGAACTCCGCTCGGAAATACTCGGGGCCCGGATGCTGCCTTTTTCCACCCTCGTGGAAGGGCTTCCGAGGATTGTCAGGGATATATCGGTAAAAAACGCAAAAGAGGCGGAACTTAAGGTGGAGGGGATTGAGGAGCGCCTCGACAGAGGCGTGCTTGAATCCATGGCCGACCCGCTCGTGCATCTTGTAAGGAATGCGGTTGACCACGGCATAGAAACCCCCTCGATACGAAGGCTTGCCGGCAAGACGGCGAAGGGGACGATAACCGTAGGGTGCGAAGGAAAAAAGGAAAAGGTCGTTATACGGGTTACGGACGACGGAGGGGGGATAGACCTGAATAAACTAAAAGAGAAGGCGCAGGAAATGGGTGTGGCAAAGGAGAATCTGGAGAGGATGGACGAAAAGGAACTTCTCCTTCTTGTATGCATGCCCGGATTATCCCTTTCTCTCTCCGTAACCGACGTATCCGGCAGGGGCGTGGGCATGGATATCGTCAGGAACGCCGTAAAAAAGTCGGGCGGGACCCTTGTTGTGGAATCCTCGCCAGAGAGAGGCACATCTGTTATAATGGAACTCCCGCGCTCTTCTTCCATCGCAAGGGTGCTCCTTGTAAGGGCCGGTCAAGAGGTCATGGGCATACCGGTCGCGGGAATCGAAAAGGTGGTCGAGGTCAAAAAAGAGGATATGGCCGGACTGAAATACGGAGGGGAAAATATCCGTGTAAAAAGACTCGGGGAGCTTATGGGCATGGATTCGGAAAACGGGCAAGACGTTCTTAATGTCGTTATACTCGGAGACCGCGGGACTGGGGAGTGCGGCCTCGCGGTGGAAGGGGTTCTGGGAGAGATGAGCGCGTATATGCGCCCCCTGGCCCCGCCTTTTTCAAGCGTCCGGGGTGTAACCGGATTCACCGTAATGGGGGACGGGAGGCCCGTCTTTATACTCGATACGGCGCAGTTACTTTCGCGGACCGGGGGAGGGATTTCCGGCCAATGAACATAATGACCATTAAGGAACTCCTTAGAGACGTTCAGAGAGGAAAGATAAACCTCGAAAACGCCGTTGAAAGACTCAAGGTCCTGCCCTTTGAAGAGCTCGGATACGCAACCATTGACACGCACCGCTCCTTAAGGCACGGCTTCCCCGAGGTCATATACGGCGAAGGCAAAAGCGCCGCCCAGATAATAGAAATCGCAAGACGGCTCTGCGGGAGGAAGGAGAATGTGCTCATTACGAGGGTCGACGAAAAAAAGGCGCGCGCCGTAAAAAAGAGATTTCCCGGCTCCGAACACAATAAGGCCGCAAGGTGCGTGTTCATAAAATCCCATCCGGTAGAAAAAACAGGCCGGGGCACTATCGCCATAGTATGCGCCGGGACCTCCGACGTGCCCGTGGCAGAGGAGGCCTCGGTCACGGCCGAGGCGATGGGCAACCGTGTCGAGCGGCTCTATGATGTGGGGGTTGCGGGCCTGCACAGGCTCCTCTATAAAAAGGACATACTCTTTTCGGCGAACGTACTGGTCGTCGTAGCAGGGATGGAAGGGGCCCTGCCGAGTGTCGTGGCCGGGCTCGTGGGGAGGCCCGTCGTTGCCGTGCCCACAAGCGTCGGATACGGGGCGAACCTCGGGGGGCTTACAACGATGCTCGCGATGCTCAACTCTTGCAGCGCCGGGGTAAGTGTGGTAAACATAGACAACGGGTTCGGCGCCGCATACGTTGCGAGCCTTATAAACAGGGAGTAGGACTTTTATGAATGCGTTTGAAGATATAATCGAAGTCTTTCTTATCGAAAAAGG
>JACRCB010000185.1 GCA_016219165.1 Deltaproteobacteria bacterium
GGCCGTAAGAGGGGTCTTGGACGCGGGCTTTACAATCACGGGGTTCCCGCAAGCCATGGAAGGGGCGACCTTGTGGGCCACGAGGTTCAAAGGGAAGTTGAAAGGGGTAATGGCCAGGACCGGGCCCACGGGGAATCTTCTGACGATGCCAAACCTTTTTTCAGAGCCTTCGATTATGTCGAGAGAGATAATTTCGCCTCCGAGTCTTTTTGCCTCCTCGGATGCAAGATGGAAGGTGTTTATCGCCCTTTTTACCTCGGCCCTCGAATCCTTTATGGGTTTACCGGCTTCAAGGGCAATTATCCTTGCCAGTTCCTCGCCCCTTTCCGTTATGCCGCGGGCAACGCCTTCGATTATCTCCGCCCTTTTGCAGGTTGTATACCCCTTAAGCGTTTCGAACGCCTCCACACTTCTGCCGACAGCCTCTTCGAGCTCAATAGTTCCCGCGAGATAAGTAACCCCTGCGGCGTCCCCTGTATACGGGTTAATGACGTCGAGCGCGGAACCGGTCTTTATCCGCCGGCCCCCTATGAGTATGGGGTATTCCCTTTTCATTGCATCTCTCTCGCGTAACGGGATAATGAGGTTCAATATTTAACAAAAAAATGCCGTTGCGTCAAATTGAACTTTTACACTGTAAAAGTATCATAATAATTTCAATCTGCCGGGACTGCGTTGACGCTGTCCGGTCTATCAGAATATCGTTGCCCGGCATAAAAACGGGTGGTATAATCTTACCCTAAGGGAGGCCCGCCTATTTCGCAGTTATACGGGAATATTACAGGACTCAAACGGGACCAGATTAAAAGGCTCGAGAGGATATACAGGAGAAGGGTCCCTCCCCAGAGGCTTATAACCCCTGAACTCGGAAGGTACCTGACCGGACTTTCCCGCGAGATAAAACGCCAGATAGGAATAATCGTAGACAGGCGCGGCCTTATAGTTTTAACAATCGTAGGCGACGAAAAGGAAATAGTAATACCGCCCCTCGGAAACTACCCCCTCGGAAGGAAAGCGCTGAGGGGGGTGCGATGCATACACACACACCTTAAAAACGAACCCCTTTCGGAAGACGACTTAACGGACCTCGCCCTCTTACGATTCGATTGCATGGCCGCAATCGGCGTCGGCGAGGACGGACTCCCCGGCGACGTATACATCGGGGGCCTTCGCCCGTTAAACCCCGAAGGCAAGGCGTATCAAGTTTTTCCCCGGACATCTTTCCACAAACTCGACCTGAACATGGAGGAGTTTCTCTCTACCCTCGAAGATGAAATAGGGAGGGCCGTTGTAAGGGACGTGAACGACAGGAGGGAGAGGGCGATACTCGTGAGCGTTTCAACCAAACCGGCGTATGAACAGCTCGAATCCCTCGGGGAACTCGGCTCTCTCGCGCAGACGGGCGGCGTTGTTACGCTCGACAGTTTCCACCAGAGGCCCAAAGAGCTGAACCCGCGCTATCTCATGGGCAAGGGGAAGATAAAGGAACTTATAATAAAGGCCCAGCAGAAATGCGCCACCCTCCTGATATTCGACCAGGAACTCACCCCGACGCAGATAAGGGAAATCGGGGAGATAACGGAATTGAAGGTCATAGACAGGACCCAGTTGATACTCGACATATTCGCCAGACGCGCCCACTCCAGGGACGGCAAGGTGCAGGTTGAACTCGCCCAGCTTAAATACCTCCTTACAAAACTTACGGGCAAGGGAACGGCCCTTTCACGCCTTGCGGGCGGCATAGGCGGCAGGGGCCCCGGCGAGACAAAACTGGAAGTCGACAGAAGGAGGGTCCAGGACAGGATTCAACAACTCGAAAAGGAACTCAAGGCCTTAAGCCGCGGCAGGTTCGAACGGAGAAGGAAAAGAAGGGACAGCGCCGTGCCCATAATATCCATCGTGGGCTATACGAACGCCGGCAAATCCACCCTCTTAAACGCCCTCACCAAATCCTCAACCCTTGTCGAGGACAAACTCTTCGCAACCCTCGATACCGCGACAAGGCGCCTGCGCTTCCCCAGGGAAAGGGACGCCGTGATAACCGATACCGTCGGTTTCATCCGGAACCTCCCGGAAGACCTTAAAAAGGCGTTCCGTTCGACATTCGAAGAGATGGAAGACGCGGACTTAATCCTCCACCTCGTTGATATAAGCAACCCCCAATTCGAGATGCACATGGGGACGGTGGAAAGGCTTTTAGAGGAGATGGGGCTTGACCGCATACCCAGGGTTCTGGTATTCAACAAGACAGACCTCGCGGACCCTATGGTGGCGGGGAACCTCTCTTCAAGATATAACGCCGTTTCCATATCCGCGACAAACCCGCAAAGCCTCGATAAACTTTTAAACGCCGTCCAGGAGAAACTCTGGCCCGTGGAAGCCCTTAAAAGGGAAAGCCCTCATGGCGGGGTATTGTTTTAGGCGCGGGGTTTGCAGGGCTTAAGAGGGGGCGGGTGCGCCCGCGCGAGGGCGGGGGACGCATGAGCGCAGCGATTCAGGCGGCTTAGATATTTCGGTGTGTCCTCACACCGAAATATTATCATAGCCTCCCTCTCGGGAGTACTCCGAGGTTGTTTCGGTGAGGGGACTCACCGAAACAACTGAACGGCTCTACTTTAGGGGAGGGTTACCCCTGCACCCCCTTCCGCCAAAACAAAAACCCCGGGGCCTCACAAGGCGCCGGGGTTTTTGCTCTGTCTGTGTATCTATTTTATGTATCTGGGGGGGGTTAGAATCCGTATCTTACGACGTTGACGACACTTACAACCTCGGTAGTGCCTGCCCTTTTATCGTATACCTTAACGGTATCTACAATCGGGCGCTCCGCTGCAACTGCTTTTTCTTCATCCTCCGCGCCGGAGGTCTGCACAACATTGCGGCTGAATCCGTATGCGGTCCCCGCCAAAACCCCTATGGCCCCGCCTATCGGAATATACTCGACGTGGTCCCCGGGATTGCTGCTTACCGCCATAATGGCCGCACCCGCAAGCGCGCCTATTATACCCCCGTAAAGAGAATCGTGGAGTGTCCCCTCCATCACATCTCCAGCGTAAGAATATGCCGGGGAAAGAAGGAATAAGGCAAGTATAACCGCGGCAATGACCCTTTTTGGCATAAAAACTTACTCCGGCTTTATTAACTTTGGATGCTTCGATGGATGTGTCAATATATCGGTTATAATAATTATACTTTATCGAAATAGCAATTGCAAGAGAAATCTTTTTGCCGGAAACCAACTCAAAAGCGCCTCTTTATATTATATCCTATTTTTTCCTTTTTTCAAGGTTTGCGACCTTTGCCCCCACAAGCCTTACCTTTTTAAGGAAATCCACCTTGTTTAAAAGCAGAAGCGCCACGGCCCGTATATCGTTCAGAGAATCCGTCTTTTCGCCGAATGTATGGGACCTCGTTATGGTCTGAAAGTCCGAGTAGCGTATCTTCACCGTAACCGTCCTGCCCATATAACCCCCCTCTTTTAACCTCTCCGTAACGTCTTTTGTGAGTTCATAAAGGGTCTCCTTTATGAAGTAAATGTCGTTTGTATCCTCTTCAAACGTCACCTCCCTTGAAAATGAACCCGGCTCATAAAAAGGGACTACCGGGCTTAAGTCTGCGCCGCGGGAGTACTCATGGAGCATCCTCCCGAACGATTCCCCGAAATTACTCACAAGATGCTGGAGCGGGGTTTTTGCAATCTCTCCGATTGTCCTTATCCCCAGAGAATCAAGCCTCTTTTCGGTCTTGGGCCCCACGCCCCAGAGTTTTCTCGCTGGTAGATTCCTCAATACCCCGGGAACGTCTTTCTCCTTTATGACGAAAAAACCGTCGGGTTTTTTCATCTCGCTTGCGAGTTTCGCCAATAACTTATTGGGCCCGATGCCGACGCTGCACGTAAGACCGAGTTCCTCTCTTACCCTTTTTTTAACATCCCTCGCGCAGTCAAGCGACCTTTTGAACCGGTCTTCCCCTTCCTTGACCCTCAACTCCAGAAACGCCTCGTCGAGGCCGAAGGATTCCACGAGGTCTGTATAACCCCTGAGGAGTTCCATGAACATCTCCGATTCCTTTTCGTATGCCTCGAAATCCACGGGCAGAAAAACAGCCCCGGGACATAACCTGTAAGACGTCCTGAGCGGCATACCCGACCTTACGCCGAATTTCCTCGCCTCGTAAGACGCCGCGGACACAACCCCCCTTTTCGCGGGGTCTCCGCCGCCTCCGACGATAAGGGGTTTACCCTTGAGTTCGGGCCTCTTTTTGAGTTCGACGGACGCGAAAAAGGCATCCATATCAACGTGTATTACCACCCTTTTCTCCATGGCCTGAACATTTAACCAGCACTCCTTTGCCCCGTCAAGAGAATTGACAAGCCGGGCATTGCGTCATAAAATCCCGTCCATGCAAGGGCGCGGAGAGATTATACTTAAAGAGGATGTGGCAACAGGCTCGGCCTTTAAGGTTACCGGCGAAAACCATAAGAACCTTCTTCTCTGGAAACCGAGGATGGGCGAGGCTTTTACGGTTTCGGGCCCCTCAGGGAAACTGCTGCGCGCAAGGGTAACGGAGTTGAACGGAGATTACGCGGCTCTATATGCGTTCGAAGATACGGGGTTTAAGAAAGACATATTTTCAGTATCGCTCCTTCAGGCCCTTCCGGAGAAAGAGAGGATGGAACTCATAATCCAGAAGACAACGGAATTAGGGGTTTCGAGGGTTCTTCCTTTTGAATCGAAAAGGTCAATAAGCCTCGCGGAAAGGGAGGCAAAACAGAAAAAATCCCACAGATGGGAAGACATTGCGCTTAAGGCCGCAAAACAATCGAGGAGGGACACGCTTCCGGAAATACTGCCTTATTGTTCGTTCAGAGAGGCCCTCGATCGCGCGGGAGCCGGGGGACTTAAGATAATGTTTTTTGAGGGAGGCGGGTTGATGGGTTTAAAAGAATTTTTGAAAGGTAAAAAGACAGATAATGCAGTCATCCTCGTGGGGCCCGAGGGCGGCTTTACGGAAAACGAGGTGAGAGAGGCCGAAAAAAGGGGCTTCTCTCCCGTAACCCTGGGCAAAAGGATTCTCAGGACAGAGACCGCGGGGATAATAGGGGTGGGGATTGTAATGTATGAACTCGGTGGAATGGGGTGAACGCGGCTTCTCCCCCTTCGGGGCTTGCAGGCGATTTACAAAGACCGCGGCGGGGCCAGGGGCGGTCAAAGGAGTTTCAGGAAGTCGTCGAGAGTGAGTCCTGACTGACGGATGATTGAACGGAGCGTGCCTTTTGGCAGGGTCTTACGCGTTGGCACGACCGTTTGTGCGAAGGGATTATCGCGGCGCATGATGATATGGCTGCCCTCCTGCCGTTTGAAGTGAAAGCCCGCGCGCTCGAGCGCCTTGACGCACTCGCGGCTGCCGATGGAAGGAAGCCCGCTCATACGGCTACAAGTAGCGTGATGTTCTGTTCCGGCGGCACCGGCAGTTTATCTTCTTTCAAGGCCTCGATGTAGCCGGTAATAGCCTCCTTGACGTTGGCAATGGCTTCTTCGACGGTTGCGCCGTCGCTTACGACGCCTGGCAGAGAAGGGCACTCGGCAATCCAAACGCCGTCTTCATCCTGATATAAAACAACCTGCCTCATACGCTTACCTCCCTGAAGGAAACTATACCACGGAACCATCGCTGCTGACAAGGTTCTTTTGGCTCAAACTTCGGACAATAGAAGGCGTTGCACTGCTTACCCGGGCTGTCCAATCTTTTCCTTTTTCAGAGCGGAGTCAACAAAAATAGGCGCTGACCCTATTTTTATTATTTTTATTGACCCTATTTTTATTCTATTTTTATTCTATTTTTATTAGGCGCTGACCCTATTTTTATTTATTTTTATTCCCTATTTTTATTCCGTTGTCAACAACTCCCCCTTGCCATGCCTTCCCTTACCCGCTACAATACCCCTATGCCATGGCTCCCATTCGCCCTCCTTACCGCCTTCTCCCTTGCAACCGCGGACGCGCTCACGAAACGGGCGCTTAAGCAGACGGACGAATCCGTAATGGTCTGGGTGAGGGAGGGCTATGCCCTGCCTTTTATCTCCATTGCGCTCTTCTTCGTCCCCATCCCCTTTCTCGACAAAACGTTCTGGACAACACTCGCCCTTCTCCTTCCGCTTGAGATTACCGCGATATTCCTCTATGTGAAGGCGATAAGGCTCTCCCCGCTTTCTCTGACAATCCCTTTCATGGCGTTGAGCCCGGCATTCATACTCCTCATAGCATTCGTTATCCTCGGGGAAAGGCCGAGCCTAACCGGGGTTGCCGGGGTTTTTCTGATTACATCAGGGGCATACCTCTTGAATGCGCGCGCATCGAGGGAGGGGATTCTGGGCCCTTTAAGGGCCATATTGAGGGAGAAAGGCTCGGTCCTCATGATAATAGTCGCGTTCATATACAGCATAACCGCGACCCTCGGTAAGATGGCGGTCAAGCACTCAAGCCCGGTGTTTTTCGGCTTTTTCTACCCCCTGGTCCTGACCGCCGTCCTTACGGTTGTGCTCGGATGGAAGGGCAAACTCAAGGGGGTTACCGCAAGGCCCGGGACTTTCCTGTCCATAGGGTTCTTTACCGCGGTGATGGTGCTGTCGCACTTCATAGCCATAAGCCTTACAAACGTTGCGTACATGATTTCGGTAAAGAGGACCAACCTCGTATTCAGCGTCCTCTACGGAAGGTTCATGTTCGAGGAGGAAAATTTGAGGGAGAGGCTTGCCGGGAGCGCAATAATGGTCATCGGCGTGGTACTCATAACGCTCGGATAGGGGCTAAAATTTCACTTGATTGAATCCGTGGATATGCTATAAAGTCTGGTAAGCGCCTGTTGGGAGGATTTTCCCGTTATTTTATAAGAGGTTGTCAGGACAGCCCGCGCAATCCTTTAAAAGGGCGCTGAGAAGGTTCGGGTAAACCGATGGACGGCACAATAGACGGGAATCTGTCGAACGTAATGAGCAAGGTGGAGAGGGCGGCAAGAAAGGCGGGCCGCGCCCCCTCGGAGGTTACCGTCGTATGTGTAACAAAAAATGTAGATACAAAGCACATCAAAGAGGCTATCCGCGCCGGGATGAGGGTGTTCGGAGAGAACTACATCCAGGAGGCGAAAGAGAAGATAGAGAAACTCAGAAAAAATAACCTGGTCTGGCACTTCATCGGAAACCTCCAGAAAAACAAGGCAAAGTACGCGGCTCTCCTCTTTGACGTGATAGAGACCGTCGATTCCCTTGAACTTGCGAAGGAACTCTCAAAGAGGGCGAAAAAACCCATGGATGTCCTCATCCAGGTCAATATCGCGAAAGAAAAGACAAAGGCGGGGGTAGATGTAAAACACCTCGACAAACTCGTGCACGCGGTGGCAAAACTCGAAAATCTTAGGTTGAGGGGGCTTATGACAATCCCGCCGTACTACGAAAACCCGGAACTTTCAAGGCCCTATTTTGTAACCCTCAGGCGCGTCGCCGAGAGGATAAACAAGGAAAACATCCCCGGCGTGTCCATGCGCGACCTTTCGATGGGCATGTCCAACGACTTCGAGGTGGCGATAGAAGAAGGCGCAACCATTGTAAGGATAGGCAGGATGGTCTTCGGGGAGAGGCCGGAAAAACCGGGTAAGAGACCACCCGGAAGGTGAAGATTACGAAGAAAACCATCGGATTTATAGGCGCAGGCAACATGGCCGAGGCCCTCATAGAGGGGCTTATATCGTCAGGACTTGCGGCCCCGGGCCAGATAATCGCCCATGACAGAGACGAAAAAAGGCTCTTCTACATCGCCGAAAGATACAAGACAAAGGTCAATAAGGAAAAATATGAGGTTGCAAACGCCGCGGATATAATAATAGTGGCTGTAAAGCCGGACGACGTCGCGGGCGTGCTCGCCGATATTGCGCCGGAGGTTACAAGGGAAAAACTCATAATCTCGGTAGTCGCGGGAAAGACCACGGGCACGCTCCTCGAACTCTTGATGGCCGGGGGGCTCCGCCACCCCGTAAAGATTATAAGGGCGATGCCCAACCTCCCGGCGCTCGTAAGAGAAGGCGCAACCGGTATATTCGCGGGAAGCGGCGCGGGCATGGAAGAGATTAAAACGGCCAATGCGATATTCGGCGCGGTCGGCGCGGTCGTCAACGTAAATGACGAGGCGCTCATGGACGCGGTAACCGGGTTGAGCGGAAGCGGGCCGGCGTATGTATTTCTCTTCATGTCCGCGCTCATCGAGGCGGGAGTAAAAGAGGGGCTCCCCCGGGAAGACGCAAAAAGACTCGTGGCCCAGACAGTCCTCGGCGCGGCAAAGACGGCCATTGAGAGCGGGAAGGACGTCGAAGAACTCATAAAGATGGTCGCCTCTCCGGGAGGAACCACGATAGAGGGGTTAAGGGTATTTGAAGAGGCCGGCCTTAAAAAGATAGTCAAAGAGGCAGTGGGCAGCGCCACAAGAAAGGCAAGGGAACTCGCCGGAAGAGGTTAGGCGGGCCCAGCACCACTTTTGGCAGAATTTCCTCTATAACATTCAAAGCCAACTTGTCAAAAGTGGTGCTGGGCGGGCCGTTTGGGAGAATCTTTCCGGGGGAAACTTTCCGCAGGCTTACGCTCAGCCATGCTTAAGCAAAATCCCCCCCAATCACCTTCAAGACTTCAAGGAAGGAAGGTCTGAAAGATGTTTGTCTTTGCAAATCTCATCAATGCGGCAGCAACGGTGCTATCCTGGGGCCTTAACATATACATGTGGGTTATACTCGCAAGGGCGTTCATATCGTGGGTAAGCCCGGACCCGTATAACCCCATAGTGCAGTTCCTCTATAAGACTACCGAACCGGTCCTCCACCAGGTAAGAAAGAGGCTCCCGTATCTCGGCGGCATAGACATCTCCCCCATCGTAGTCATAGTGGCAATCGTATTCCTCAAGGAATTCCTGGTGGGCACATTGAGGGAAATTGCGGCAAGGCTTGTGATGGGCGCTTTCTAAAGCAGATGCAGTCGAAATCTCTCCCTTTCATTATCCAGAAAGAAGAAGGCCTGTATCTTAAGGTGTTCGTGCAGCCGCGCTCTTCGAGGAATCAAATCGCGGGTGTCCACGGGGACCGGCTGAAGATAACGCTCACGGCCCCGCCGGTGGAAGACAGGGCCAACAGGGCGTTAATCGAGTTCCTCTCCAAGGTCTTCGGCATAAAAAAATCCGCAATAACGATCAAACACGGCGAAACTTCGAGAAAAAAACTCGTAAGACTCGAAGGGGTGCCCGCTGAAACGGTTATCACGGCCATGGATAAAAGCGCGTATATCTGACGCACTCTCTCGCCATTTTTGGCATTTCCGTCAGACCGGAAAATCCCCTACCCCATCTTCCCTATTTTTTCCTCTTGACACTACCCTTTAGGGTAATATATACTTGACGCAGATAACGCGACAAGAGCCGATCCTGCTGCTCAGAGCAAATTGCGGGAAACCGCAAGGCGCAGAGTTACGAGGCTAAAGCCTAAAGGCTATGCCGGTCGAACCGCCAGGGGATGCATCTCCTGGCGGTTTTTTATTGCGCGCGGTTTTTTTAAAAACGGAGGCTTTTATGGCTGACAACAGCGTTGAACTCAATATGGCCGTGGATTGCCCGCGGGCGCGGGATGAGGCAAAGACTAAAGGCGGCGGCTTTGCCTTCGAGTGGTTCCTCATCACAACCGTATTCCTGATTGCGTGCGCGGGCATATATGAAAGCCTGGCCCAAAGCTCCATGCCGGCATGGAGTATACTGAGCATGCTCCGCGCTCACGGCTACCTGAAAACCTATCCGATAGCATACGAGCCGGGCAGGGGTGTGTGGCGCGCGCTCGGATGGACCGGCTCGGCCATGATGCTCGTGCTTATGCTTTACAGTCTAAGGAAGAGGGTCCCGGCGATGCGCCGCCTCGGCTCCATGCGCCACTGGCTGTCGGCGCACATGTTCCTGGGCATAATGGGGCCGCTCCTCGTCGCCCTGCACACCACCTTCAAGTGGCACGGGATAATAGCCACGAGTTTCTGGTGCATGATAGTAACGATGGTGTTCGGCATACTCGGCAGGTACATATATGGCCAGATACCAAGGGGCATATCCGGGGCCGAACTCGAGGTCAGGGACATAGAAAAGAGTATCGAGGGCATGGACAAAAGCCTTGCCCGGTATCTCGGCGCCGCCATACCGCTCACCGCAATGGGTGGGGGAATGAACTGGGAAATTGGCGGGGGGATGGGAGTGTTCGGCGCCGGCCCAGCCGTCCGCGCCGGAGGACAGGGCTCCGCGGCCGGCCCGCTCGGGGCGCTGTTTTTCACGATAAAGAGCGACATAATAATGAGCCTCAGGACGCAGCGCGCCGTACGGCTTTTAAAGACCCGCTATAAGCTCGCGTGGAGGGACAGGCGTAAGGTCATTTCCATACTCAAGAAAAGGACTGAACTGATAAGGCGCAAGAACCTGCTCGCGGCGTCGCACAGCCTCCTCCACCACTGGCACGTGCTGCACGTCCCACTGTCGCTTGTGATGTTCACGATAATGTTCCTGCATATCGCGGTCTACTATATATTCAGGACGGGTCAATGAACCTCACCATAGCCCGGCCCGCATTCAGGGAGAACCCGTTCAAAGAAAAACAATGAAAAAGATATTCTTGGCCATAATACTCGCCGGAGTCCTTCATTCAAACGCATGGGCTAAAGAAGGCATAGGCACGCTTATAAGCCCGGGCGAGCTCGCCAAAGCCCATTCGAAATACGAAGGCATCACGAACTGCACGAAATGCCATAAGCTCGGCGGCGGCATACCGGACTCTAACTGCCTCGACTGCCACGACAAGCTTGCCGCGAGGATTAAAAACAAAGAGGGCCTTCACGCCAAATTCACGGGCGAGTGCATCTCCTGCCACGGCGACCACAAGGGCAGGAATTACAAGATGATAACCATTGAAAAGGAGAGGTTCGACCACGACCGCACGGACTACCGGCTCGTTGACAAACACGCCGGCGTCAAATGCGAAAAATGCCACAAAAAAGAAGGCGTCTATACCGGCGCCTCGCGGGAGTGCCTGTCCTGCCATGACGATTACCACAAAAAGCAGCTCTCGAGCGACTGCGCCAACTGCCATAACTTCAAGGGCTGGAAGGATATCGTCAGGTTCAACCACAATACGTCATCGAGATACGCGCTTATTGCCAAACATGCCGACGTAAAATGCGAGAAATGCCACCCCGGGAGCAAATACAAGCCGATAGAACACGCGAAATGCGTGGACTGCCACAAAGACGCGCATAAAAAACAATTTACCGGAAAAACCTGCGAGTCGTGCCACTCAACCGAGGACTGGAAGAAAACCTCCTTTGACCACAACTCCACGGCTTATAAAGGATACAAACTCGAAGGGAAACACATTAAAACCCCCTGCGAAAAGTGCCACGCTGACGGCAGATACAAACCCATAACCGCGGACTGCTTCAACTGCCACAAAAATGACGACACCCACAAAGAGGAACTCGGCCGCACGTGCGACAGGTGCCATACGCCTGAAGACTGGAAAAAGACCACACTCGACCATAACCTCAAAACGAAATTCCCGCTCTTAGGCAAGCACAGGGACACCCCCTGCGAAAAATGCCACAAAGGCAAAAAATACCGGACAAAGGCTGAAAGATGCGTGGACTGCCATGAGGATAAGCACAAGGGCGAATTCAAGGAGGAATGCTCCTCCTGCCATACGCAGCTCGACTGGCAGCCGAGGAAGTTCGACCATAAGAAGAAGACCGGGGTTGAGCTTTCCGGCGCGCATAACGACGTGGTCTGCTCAAACTGCCACGGCGAGAAAAAGGACTTCAGAGGGGCAAACCGTTATTGCAACCAGTGCCATACTGACCCGCATCTAAACCAGTTCGGCGCGCTTGAATGCTCCCGGTGCCACGGCCAGAACTCGTGGAACACGGCCCTCTTCAGGCACGGCTCCACGGGATTCCCGCTCACCGGCGCCCACCTAAACGTTGAGTGCGCGGAGTGCCATAAAAACAGGGTCTACAGGAACACATCCACGGCCTGCGTCATCTGCCATCTCGATAGATACAATTCGGCGACTAACCACGTCTCGGGCGGATACCCGCTGGACTGCACCGTTTGTCATAAAATCACCTCAGGCGGCTGGATGACGATTAACCATGCTAACATAACAACGGGCTGCGCTACATGCCATCTATCTTACAGCAACCCCCCGAGGCCAGCCAGCCACAGCACAAACGGCTGGACGGTCTGCGAAAACTGCCATAGATACGCGACAGGCTGGACATACA
>JACRCB010000027.1 GCA_016219165.1 Deltaproteobacteria bacterium
CGCCTATCTTCTGCGGCCCTGCCTCAAGCGCGCTGTCAAGAAGCCGGGTATTGAGGGCCCCGGGGGCCGCTGCGTTGACGTCGATACCGAAGTCTTTTACCTCCACGGCGAGAGTCTCGGTAAACCTCACAACCGCGGCCTTTGAAGCGGCATATGCGCTCATGTAAGGAAGGGGCTTTGTGGCCCCGCCGCCTGAGAGGTTTACGATCTTCCCGTATCCGCGTTTTTTGAAATGCCCTATAACCGCGCGGCACAGATAGACCGTGCCCATGAGGTTTATGTTTACGGCATTGACCCACTCCTCCCATCCGACGTTCTCGATAGGCCCCATGGGCCCGTAAACCCCGGCGCTGTTGACGAGGATGTCGAGATGGGGAAATTCGCTGAGGGACGTGGCTGCGAGGCTATCCATCTCGATTCTATCCGTCACATCGGCCACCGCGCTCAAAAGCCTCTGGCCTTTGCCCAGATGCCCGGAAAGTTCCTCCCTTGTCCTCTCAAGCGACCCCTTACCCCTTGCGCATATGATGACCGAGGCCCCTTCTTTAACGAAGGCCTCCGCAACCGCCTTCCCGAAGCCGCAACTTGCGCCGCTTATAAGGGCGTATCTGCCTTCCAGCTTCATACCGCCTTCCCAACGGTTATGTATTTAATCCTCGGGTCGTGTTTGAGCGCGGATTCAAGGAAACCGCTCTGGTCGAGCACCAGAGGATGCCGCATGGAATCCGCCAGATTGTCTGCCGTGAGCCTCTTAAAATCCTCCCATTCCGTTGCAACGACGAGCGCATCCGCGCCCAAGAGGGCGTCCATGCTGGAGTCGAGGACAATGACCTTTGAATTGAACCGCGGGGGGAGTCTTCTTATCGCAGGGTCGTAAGCCCTGACTTGAGCCCCCATGCCCACAAGCCGGCCGCACAGACCAATGGCCCCCGAGCGGCGAAGGGTGCTGGTCTGCGGCTTGTAGGTAAGCCCCAGGACCGTAACCTTCCTCCCTTTAAGGCTCCCGAAATACTCAGAGAGTTTCCGCTCCGCCCACAGTTTGTGCTCGTCGTTACTCTTTTGTATTGAGCTTAAGAGGCCGGGCTTCAGTCCGTTTTTTTCCGCGATGGAGATGAGGAATTTAACATCCCTTGCCAGTGTCCCGCCTGAGAACGCGCCGCCAGGTTTCAGGTATGCCCCCTTTCCTATGCGGGGCTCGCTTTTAAGGCCCGTTTCAACGTCCTTACACTCAGCGCCCACCCGTTCGCATATCGCGGCAATCTCGTTTATGAAGGCAACGGATGCTGCGAGGAAGGCATTCAGCGCATGCTTTGTCATCTCAGCGCTCTCGACCCCCATCCACACAATCGGAAAACCGAACGGCCCAAAGAGCCTTTTGATAACGTCCCTTCCCTCCACGCAGCGCATCCCCACAACGACCCGAGCCTGATTTTTGAAGGACTCTATGGAACTGCCGAGGCGGAGGTTTTCGGGCGAATAAGCGAAACTGACGCGTCTTTGCGGAAAGGCCTGGCAAAAAGCCCTCTCGAGCGACGAGGTCGTCCCAACCGGCAACTGCGAGGATATGAGAAGGACGGAGCCGTCTTTAAGGTAGGGGAATACCTTCACGACGTTTTCCGTTACATAGCCCACATCCGCATTGTCGCGGTCATCCACCGGGGTGTCAAAGGTTACCCATACGAGGTCGCACCCATCGAGCGCTTTTTCCGGGTCTGAGGTGAAAGAGAGCTGTTCAGCCTCTATTGCAAACTTAAAGAGTTCCTCAAGCCCGGGTTCAAATAGAGGCGGAGTTCCCCCCTGAAGGCCCTTTACCGCTCCTCCGTCGAAGTCAAGGCCCGCAACGCTGAACCCCGCAGAGGCCAAAGAGGCCGCGACTGTGGAGCCTGTGTGATAGAGGCCGAAAACACACACCTTCATTCCCTTCTCTCCATCACCCATCTGTTCTCCCCGAGCCACTTCAGTGTTTTCATAATGCCCTCGCGGATGGTGAGCCTGGGCTTCCATCCGAGCGAAAATATCTTCGCGGTGTCAAGGAAGACAAAGGGGCTGTCCCCGGTCCATCCCCTCTTTCCCCCGGCATGCGTGAGGCGGGGAGAGAGAGACAGGTATTCCGTAATCCACCCCACGGAGGCGTCCACGGTGCAGTACGAGTCAACGCCGAGGTTAAAGATATTTATCTTATCCCGCGCCTTTTCTACCGCCAAGAGCATGGCGTCTATGCAGTCGTGGACGTAGAGGTAGGATTTACGCTGCCTGCCGTCGCCGAGGATATGCAGATGCCCTGGGTCGTTTGAAAGGCATTTGTAGAAATCGAATACATGGCCGTGCGTATACCGTTCTCCGAGGATGGAGACGAACCTGAATATCCATCCACTGAAACCAAAACCCTCGCAGTAAGCCTGAATAAGCCCCTCCGCGGATAATTTGGACGCGCCGTAAAGGGAGGTTTGCACCGGGAAAGGCGCGGCCTCGGGCGTGGGAAATATCTCCGGCTCGCCGTAAATGGAGCCCGTGGAGGGGAAGGCTATTTTTTTTATCCCGTTTGCTCGCATGGCCTCGAGCACGTTGAACGTGGCAAGGGTATTCTGTTCGAGGTCTTTTTGAGGATGGAGCGTGCCGTAACGGACGTCGGCGTTCGCCGCCATATGGAAGACGAATCCGCACCCTTCCATCGCATCCTCAACGGCCGGGAGGTCGAGGAGGTCGCCGCGGACGAGCGTAAAGCCCGGTTTTTTCCCCGCATCCGCAAGAAATTCCTCGAAACCGGTGGAAAAATTATCGAATACCACCACTTCCTCCCCCCTCGAAAGCAAACGGTCGGCCAGGTTACTTCCTATAAACCCCGCGCCCCCTGTGACGAAACAACGCATCCGGCATTCCCCTTTTCTATTTTATTTGCCGCCAAACGGCGCAACGCCCCGGCAACCGGCTGCGGCGGAGACGAGATTGAAGCCTTCACAAGCACGAAGGAACAGAACCTGTGTAACGAGAATCTGAAGAAATTTTCCCTTATAATGCTAAACCCGTTGAATAAACCCCTGTAGCCTTCAAGGCTGCGGATAAACCTTCCTCTGTCGAGCCCGAGGAGAAGATTGCTCAAAAAAGACCCCTTTGTAAATACCGGCTCGGCCACCAGAACGGCCCCGTCATTTTTAAGCACCCTCCTTGCCTCCTTGAGGCACTCACGCGTAAGGCCGTCATCCATGTGGTGAAGGGTGCCGCTTAAGATGACCACGTCGAAGCGGTTGTCCATGAAATCGAGGCGCCGCGCATCCATATGCAGGAAGGCGCCGCGGGGGTATCTTTCGGATGCGGTCTTTATATAATCCGCCCTTGTGTCAATCCCCACATACCTGTTTTTGTCCATGGATACGACCTTGCCGGCGCATGCGCCCGTAGAACAGCCTATGTCCAGAATATCCTTGCCGGATGAATCGAGATGCGTTTTGAACTCTTCCCTTACGGCGCTGTAATCGTTGCAAAGCCTCTGCTGCCATTCGAAGACCGCGGGCGCCGACAGAACCATATCGATTAACCTTATGACTATACCTCTCACAGCCTCACCTTGTTCAAGGGGCTCAATTTTTTCTTCAGGTTTACCTCCCTGTCCACGATGTATTTCGGCCTCCTTTTGACCTCATCGTATATCCTGCCTATGTACTCGCCGAGTATGCCTACGGATACCAACTGAACCCCCCCGATGAAAAGTATAAGGGAGATTATCGTAGGAACTCCCATGGGATATGCCAGTTTCATGTAAAACTTGCTCACCGCGATATAGATAATAAGGAGAAAACTTGCGGAGGCGACAACCAACCCCGCTATCAGGGATATGGACAATAAGAAGTTGGAGAACCCGACCAATCCGTTAAGCCCTATCTTCAAAGAACCCATGAACCTGTTATAGTGCCCGCTTCCGCTCAGGCGCTCTCTCCTGTCGTATTCCACGGAGGCATGACTAAAGCCTACAAACCCCACAAGCCCCCTCAAAAAACCGTGGGATTCGCCCAGTTTTTTAAGTTCCTCCACGACCCTCCTCGTCATCATGCGGAAGTCCCCGGTGTCCCTCGGGATTTCCACATCCGAGACCGCATTTATAACCCTGTAGCCTATATGCGACAGGATTAACTTCGCCATGGTCTCCCCTTTGCGCGAGCGTCTTTTCGCATAGACAACGTCGTACCCGCTTTGAAGTTTCTCATACATAACAGGGATAAGTTCCGGAGGGTCCTGAAGGTCCGCGTCTATAACCACGCAGACCTCTCCGTTACAGCGCCTTATCCCGGCCATGGTCGCGGCAGGCTGCCCGAACCTGCGGCTGAAGACGAGCATCCCGACACTTGGATTCCGTTTTATCTCCTCCTCTATGACCTCCTCCGTCCTGTCGGAACAAGGGTCGAGACAGAAGATTATCTCGTATGTCCCTACCTTCCCGAGCGCCTGCGTAATCCTCCTTAAGAAGGGCCGTATATTGCCCTCCTCATTGTAAACCGGGACTACAACGGATATAAAAGGCCTTGGGATGACCCCGAATATATGCGCATCCATGAAGTCCCCCTTAAAAACAGATTGGTCAGGGCGTTCAAAGGTGGTTCAACCGGTCTCAAGATGAAGGTTTATTCTTGCCTGTGCGAAGGGGCTATATCAGAAGTTGTCTGGCATGATGAGATTTTCTAAAGCCTGCCCCGTAATTGATACGTGGATGGTTTGTCCTTAAATATTAACAGAATAAGAATCTTTTATGATAATCTTCTTTAACTGTTGCTTTATCGAGGATGCTGCGACCTGAAGGCCGAGGAATCGTTTTGCGAAACCCCGGTAAGATAGCAAAGGTAGTATATTAACGCCAGTCCTCCTCAAATCCTCTATGGCTTCCTCTATCTTTCCGAGCCTGTAGTACGCCCAACTCCTGCCGCGCAATATATGGCGGAGGACGAATGCGTCATCTGCCTTCGTATTCCCTATGGCAGTTTTGAAATCCTCTACCGCCTCCAGGAATTTACCCTTCCGGTAGTATGCCCAGCCCCTGCCCCTGAATGTCTCCTGCAGGGTTTGTCTGTTCATCTCGTCGCGGTATTCGAGCGCCATGTTGAAATCGTCTATCGCGCGGTCGAACATGCCTTTTTCAATCCACACCCATCCCCGTCCGCTGAGGGCGCGGGGGGCTTTGCCGCGGAGCCTTATCGCCTCATTGAACTTGGAGAGGGCCTCGTTCAAATTGGATTTCAAATAATATTGCCGCCCCATCCCGCTTAAAAACGAGGCCATAAGCCCGCCCCTTCCGTTGCCGTTATTCTGAGAGGATTCAAGCACCCCCACAAGGGAACCGCAAGAGAGTTCGCTGCCCCTGAGGGCGTCCTCAAGCAGGGCCCTGCCGTGATTGGGCCCTATGTTCTCAACCGCCATATCGAAATACTCCTTTGAGCGGGCAAAACTCCCGTTCTTATAACTTGCCCATCCAAGCCCCCTGTATATATCCTGCAGGACATCCCCGCAGCCCGGGTCCGTATGTTCGAGCGCTTTTTCAAAATCCTCGATGGCGCGTTTGAAATCGTTTTTCCTGAAGTAAGCCCATCCCCTCCCCCTGGTTAGCTGCTGGAGTAAATCCCTTCCGTCCTCTTCGTTAAAACCGGCGATTGCCTCGCTTAAGTCTTTTATGGCGGCCTCGTAGTCTCCTTGCTCGCTGTGCGCCCAGCCCCTTCCAAGAAGCGCGTCCTTGAAGCCCGGGGATAATTTCAACGCCTCGGTGAACGGCGGGACCGCCTCCCCGAACCTCCGGAGGAAATAATGAGACCATCCCATCCTCGACCATGTGGAAACCTCGCAGGGGTTGACTATAACGGCTTTTTCATAGTGCCTCAGGGCATCCTCCCAGTCCCTTCTCGAAAAGGCGTCGTGTCCTCTGGAAAACGCCTCCCTGTATGACGATACGGCGGAGATGGACTCATCGAATGTAAAGACCCTTTCCCTTAATATCGCGCCGGCCTCTTTGCAAACACCCACCCTGAAACCCTCTTTGCCCGCCGCAATGCAGAACGCCTCTTCCGCTTCCTGCCCCTTCGATATGTCTTCGTTGAACCTTACCTTCTCAAAAACACCCCACCTCATGACCATAAGGGATGCGTTTATGAAACCGGCGGGATTCCACTCGTCGTAATCGAGGGGGAGGGCAAAACTCTTCCCGTTAAGTCTGACCTTGTATGCCCAGTCCATGACCCTTCTGTTGCCGGGGTCAGTAAGCCTTGTGCCTATGAGGTCGAAGTAATCGCTGGCGCTTATGTGTCTGTACCAGTCAGGGAGAAGTTCCACGCCGGCGTCTATAAGGACGATAAACCCTTTGGAAGCGCCGGCGCATAGGATGTTCCGCATCCTGTTTATCCCGGCCCCTGCGGCGTCATCGAGGCCCGGGCAATCGCCCGTGTCGATATATTTTATATCCGGCTCCTTTTCGAGACCCCTGGAATTCACCAGTATCTCGTAATCCCCGGCCCCCTGCCTTCGTATCCCCTCGATACATTCTTTCAGGTCTTTTCCGGGTTGTCCGCAGTTCAATACACAGAAAGAAACGCTCTCTATCATGCCAAAATACCTCCTTGCATAAGCGGCCTCTCATACGGCCGGGAATAGCAAAACTCTACGGACCTGCCGTCTCTATGGAAAAACTTTCCGTTCGGCCCGCCCTCCGGATGGGAGAGTAAAATAAGCGCCATGCTTACGATGGAATAAGGGCTCTCAAGGGATGTCCGGTTCATTTCCGTCCGGGCCTCCCCCGGAATCAGGGCGTTCATCTGCACGTCGAGTCCTGGGAAACTCCCTGCGTACTCCTCGGCCATCGACGCGCAGAGGCTGTTGAGCCCGGCCTTTGATACGTTGTAAGGGCCGAACCCATGAGTATTCGCCCACCCGGCCTCCGAGGTGATGAAAAGAACCCTCGCCCCCCCTGCCTTTCTCATATGCGGGAATATCTCTCTCGTCAGAAACCACGGCGCTCGGAGGTTTGTGCTCATAATCCTCTCCCAGTATTCGACTGATTCATCCTGCAGGGGGCCCGTTAGTTCCCCCCTTGCCGGAATAGCCGCATTGTTTACAAGGCCGTTGAGAGAAGCGGAAAGCCTCCCTATCTCATTGCATGCGGCCGTAACTTCCATGACGTCGGTAATGTCGGCCGGGACCATGCAACAGTCCCCGGCGGAAATACCCAACGAACGCATCTCTTCGAGCGTCTCCTTAAGTTTTTCAACCCTCCTTCCGGTAAGAAAAACCCGCGCCCCGGCCGACGCCAGAGCCACGGTAAGAGACCTCCCGTATCCCGTCCCTGCCCCTGTTATCCAGAAACTCTTCCCTGCGAGGCCTTTCCACCTTTCGGGAGTGAGCCCGTAAAGGTGCTCCCTCCACCGTGAAGGCAATGCCTTCTCCATTACCCCTATGGTTCGAGAAACTTCCACCCTCATTTATTCACCGCCACCGGCCGGGAGAGGGCCTCTTCCTGCGTGAGCCGCAACTTTTTTATCTCCGTATTTTCAAGGAGAGGCAGCACCCTGCCGCTCGCCGGTATCTCCATGGCGGTAAGGGACATGCCCTTTCCGTTATTCGGGCCGCAGTAGTTGTTATCCCCTCCCTGGTTCGGGTGCCAGGCATGATACAGAAAATGGGCCGGATGCAGTTTGTCCGGAATTCCCGCGTTTATGAGCCTTGCGGTCATTTCGTAGGGGCCGCAGATGTGTCCGAGGTAGTCCTCGTGCTCATCGGCCCCCCCGATGCGTATGATGTCCTCGCGCCTGCACGCAAAGCACGCCCCGTAGTTGTAGACGTGCCAGAGGTTTAAGTCGCTCTTAAGGCTCATCGGAGAACCTCCAAGCCCGTTCGGCACCCCGGCGGCGGCGTTCACGCACCCCGCGCCTATAATTTCGCCTATGGGGGGGAAGTTGAAGGGATGGAACTTTTTGTCAAAATTCCTGATTTCCTCGAGGTGGAGCGCAAGATGCCTTCCCCTCTCGAACTCCCTTGCAAGCGTCCGGACGAAATCGCTCCTTACAATCGCATCGGAGTCCATGAAAACGAGGAGCTCGCCGGACGAATTAAGAATACCCGTGTTGTACATGCGGTGCTTGTGGTAATAACTCTCCGGGTCGTTACCCATCGCAATCCACGTATCCACCGGGGAGGGCCTTCCCATCCCTCCGTATTTTTTTATCAAGGCGTCTATCCCCTCGGCCCTTTTTCCGTAAAATTCTATCCAGACGATTTCGTATGAGTCCCTCTCTATAGCCTGATGGTTCAGGTATTCGAGCACGTGGAAACTCTCCCTTACTGACCAGTCAAGGAGGATGATGCTTAATTTCGGCGGATGCGCAAAGTCCGCCCTGCGGAAAAACGTGAGCCCGTCTTGACACTGAAGGCCTTCGGAAAACTCTACCGCGGGTTTCTCCGGAGGCGCCTCCACAGCGGCCTTTGACTGCGGGGCATCGTATTGGGCAATCAATCTTTCAACCTCGGTCGAGTTCCTCCCTTTAAAGCACACGCCATCGCCGCAGCCGCCCCTGTCCGCCTTATCCTTGTCAAAGGGATGACCCTGCTTAATCCCGTAAAAGTCTCTTTTAACCTCTACTATGTTGTAACCGTGGAAACCTTCTCTTACGAGGTGGATGTAGGGCGAGTAATCTCTCTTTACCTCCAAGACCTCCCCCACTGCCGCGCCCTCTACCTTATAAAACTCCCCTCCGTGACTTACTATGCTATAGCCGCCCGGTTCGTCCAGAACTTCAGGGGCCGTGCCGGAGCCGTTTGAAGAACCCAGGGGCTCGCCGCCGCCGTGTGTTATCTCACCGTCGTAGGAATCCGGTCTTGCGCTGGCCTCGGCGCCTCTCCCGCTCCTTACGTTTTTAACCACGTGTTCAGCATACCCGCCCATATTCATGCCGTTTTTATAGAGGGCCTCCACTATCATTTCAAAACGGTCCTTCCTTACCTTCTCGTCTATGTAGGGATGCGTTGAATACCACAGGTGCGGCGGAACGAAACTCGGATATTTCCCGTAGATTTCCCCTTTATCGCCCCTGAAGGAGATATTGTATTTTTCCGGTTCGAGCCAGTATATCGAGCCGTGCATGAGCATCAATGGGTTGATGTTGGCCACGCGGTCGATATAGGGTTTGTTTCCAACGAGAAGTTCTATGCCCTCTTTGATATCCTCCTCACTCTCCCCGGGCACCCCTATAACGATATTGACCTCGTTCGATATACCGGCGCGGCGGCAGTCCATGAGATTGCGTGAAATCATATCTGTCGTGTAGCCCTTGTTCTGCAGCTTGAGTATGCGGGGGGCCCAGGCATCGACCCCGAAGCGGATGGAGACAAAACCGGCCTCTTTAAGTTTTTCGAAAAACTTAAGGTCGTTCCTCTTGTCTATCCTCAACTGTCCGGTAAGTTTGACCCTGAGCCCTCTGCGTATTATCTCATCGCATATCGCGAGGACATTGCCGGGGTCCCCGTTAAAGTCGCTCTCGTTAAACTGAAAGAGGTCGCAGCCCCTCGAATTAAGCCATGCGATTTCGTCCGCCACCCTTTTCGGCGAATGAGACCTCCAGAAAAACCTCTCGGCGCAGAATCTGCATCTCGCCCAGCGGCACCCCCTGCTCCCGGTAACAGGGGTCAGTTGATAGTGGTTGTAGTTCCTGTAGATTTCGAGATTCTTTGCCCAGTCGTATCCAGGCATCTCGAGGCTATCGAGGTCCTCCGGCGCTTTGCCCGGCGTGAACCGGCGTTTGGGGGAATCGAACCTCGAGATTACACCCGGGATATCTTTTGGCCGCTCTCCTTTTATGAGGGCCGAAACAAGGGGGCCAACGGTCAAGTCCCCCTCCCCTATCACCATATAATCATAATCCGGAAAGACGAGCGGGCCGAGGGTGGGATAATAACAACTGTATCCGCCGACGAGTATGAGTGTGTCCGGGAGCCCCTTTTTAACCCTCTTTACCACCTCTCTGGAAAACCTGATGTTATTGGACTGCACCGACAGCGCAAGTATCTTTGGATTTGCCTTAATTAGTCCCTCCGAGACCTCGCGGATTTCTGGGAGGAAGTATTCGATAACCTCTGCCTTCTGCCACTCTTCCTCCCCATCCACGGCCCATGGGTCGTCCTTCATCCGGCAGCCTGTTTTTGTTACAATCCCGCCTGCGGAATCGAGGAGTCTTAAGGTGTGGTACCGGTGATACACGATGGGGTCGAGGTCCACGGTCTCAAACTTAATCCCCGTGGATTTCAGGGCATTGTGGACGTAGGCGAGCCCATTGGGCATCATGTCGAGGTTGCGCGAAGGGCAATCGATGAGTATCAGTTCCAGCCCCTCCCTGAATCTTATCTCCGGGATATCGATAGGATAGATGCTTTCAGTATCGGGGATGAATGCGCGTTTAGGCAATATTGCGGGCTCTATTTCCCCGAGTATCTCAGGCGTTATAATCCTGATTTCGGGCTCTGCCTCGGAAATCCTCTTCCTCATCCTCATAAGTCCCACGGTCAACGTCTCGCATAAAAAAACCGTCTTTATGTCAGAGGGCAGTCTTTCAAGAGGGACGACTGGAATCCCATGGGCGGTTTTAAGGCTTTTCAAGGGATTGTCCGCGATTATGAAACGGACTTTCTTCCTGACCCCGGGGCACATCGCCAGCATGTAATCGAGAAACCTCCCGTTCCCG
Organism: Deltaproteobacteria bacterium; assembly: GCA_016219165.1. GTDB lineage: Bacteria > Desulfobacterota > GWC2-55-46 > GWC2-55-46 > DRQE01 > JACRCB01. The sequence goes on from JACRCB010000027.1 coordinate 10,704, forward strand.
TAAAATGCGAGACGCGCCTGCGAAGCGAGATGCCCGGCGAGTGTTTTCATGCATTTCTTGTCCTCGGGGCCCTTGTCATAGGCAAAGAGGAGGTGCGCGCTGAAACGCATCTTCGTGCCCTTAAGCGAAACCACTCTCCCCTTCCCCCCCTCCGCCTTAATCTTAATATCCGTCACAATGTGTTCCATAACAGAGCCGCTCCTTTATTTCCGGATGCCTTTCAACATTCCGGCAAACCCCGGACTCATCCCTGATTTTGCGTCCACAATCTCTTTCTGCAGCGCCTCTACATAATCGTTTATCTCGGCGTGTTCGCCGCCGAGATTCTTCATGTATTCGCCATTTCTGGCAATTATCTTCCGGAGAGTATCTATAGTCGCGTCCTTTTTCTTCATGTACTCCTTGAGCGCGGCTATCTGCCCGCCCATGGAAGAAACCCGGCAATCCAGATTCCCTACGGCGCCGTTCTTAGCCGCGACCTCGTTTGTAAGTCGCCCGATGGCACCCTTAAGTTCGCCGGCCTCTTTTTCGAGAACTCCGAGCCTTTCGTCCTTTTGACAGATGAGCGCATTCAGCCCCTTGATTGTCTCGGCCTTGAGGAGCACATCCTCCCTCATGGCCTGCACCGCAAAGTCCATCTCCCTCCATTCCTCGTTCATCCTCTGCAGGGAAGCGCGGGATTGTTCAAGTTCCTTGTTAAGTTCCTTGTTAAGCCCCTTGTTAAGCCCCATGTTAAGTTCCATGTTAAGGCCCTTCGTAAGTCCTATTTTATCCTTCCTGCCTGCCGCACCCCCTCCCTTGGAAGAACCCCCTCGTCCCGCCCCGTGGGGCAGGGCCTTTCCCCCTCCGGGCGGGTTTTTCAAATGCCCCGGTTTTTTTAGTCCCAATTTTGGTTTGCTCATTTTATGCCCCTCCGGTTACGGGCGTCTTAAGCGCCGCCTGCAACAGGCGTCTTAAGCGCCGCCTGCAACAGGCGTCTTAAGCGCCGCCTGCATAGGCGGAAACCACCTCTTCCGCCTCCCCTATCATCCTTATTGTGCGTTCATCCAGCCACATGGCGCTGTCGCATACCATCCTCACGCTCCCCATGCTGTGGGATACAAAAACCATGGTTACGCCCTTTTCCTTGAATTCCAGTATCCTCCTGTGGCACTTTCCCTGGAATTCGATATCCCCGACCGAGAGTATTTCGTCTATAAGGAGTATTTCCGGATCCATGTGCGCCACAATCGAAAAACCAAGCCGCGCCTGCATACCGGTTGAATAAGTCCTTACCGGCTGGTCTATGCTCTCTTCAATGCCGGAGAAATCAATTATCCCGTCCATCCTTTTAATGACTTCCCTCCTCGTAAGCCCAAGGAGCACCCCGTTAAGTATTATATTCTCCTTGCCGGTCAAGTCGGGGTGGAACCCTGACCCGAGTTCAAGGAGCGAAGTTATGCGCCCCGCCACTTCCACCCTTCCCCTCGTGGGCCTCATAACCCCGGCAATAAGGGCCAGGATGGTGCTTTTACCCGCCCCGTTTTTACCGATGATTCCCATGGATTGCCCGGCCTTAACCTCGAAACTCAAACCCTCCAGCGCGAGAAACCGCGAGTTGCGCATCTCTCTGATTGCCGAGGGCATATTGAAGAGAAAACTCTTGAACCCCCTTACCATATGGTGATAGAGCGGATAATATTTCGAGACGCCTTCAAACCTTATTGCCGCTTCGCTCACAGGGCCTCCGCCAGTTGCCCGTTGAGTTTTCCGTATACGGCGCGACCCGTGAAAAATACGATAACCCCCCAGACGAACGTGTAGATGAAGTACCTGAAATCGAATACGCCTTCGAGGAAAATCCCCTTGTAGGTGAGGATGAGCGGAGAGAGCGGGTTCATCATTATCAGTCTGTGGTACTCCTTCGGTATAATGTCCATCGAATATATTATCGGTGTAAGGTAAAAAAGGAGGGTGGTGAATATCCCTACAAGCCTCTCAAGGTCCCTGAAGAAGAGGTTTGCGGACGCAACCGCGAGAGAGAACCCGGCGGCCATGAGAAACTGCGCCGTTATGATGAGCGGAAGCCCCAAGAGCCATGCAGGCGTCGGGTATTTGCCGTATATGATAAGGAAAAAAACTATCACCGGAATCGAAAGCAGAAAATGTATCAGTTCGCTCGATATGAGGCCGTAGACGAGCATTTCTTTCGGGAAGGTCGTTTTTTTAATCAACGACGCATTCCCGATGAAACAGGTTGCGCTCGCGTTCACGGAGTTTGAAAACAACTGCCATGGGAAAAGGCCGGCAATGATAAAAAGGGTGTAGTTCTCGATAGCCACTTTCATAATCACCTTGAAGGCCAGATAAAATACCAGCGAAAGGGCGAGCGGATTTAATAGCGACCAGAGATACCCCAGGTAACTGTTCTTATACCTGACCTTGAGCTCTTTTTTTGTAAGTTCGAAGAGTAAGTCTTTTATATGCTCGACCGGTATCTTTTTTATCATAAAGGCATTAGATGAAGAAACAACCGGAATACTTCCAACCCCGCTTTGGACGGCGCGGGGTCGGGCCACGCCAATGCTATAATGATGAAAGAGTCAGGATGAATGAATCAGGATGGGCCCTGTTACAGCGGTATCTGCCGGGTAATCCGCGCTGGAACTGTTTCCACGATGGAGTGAAATGATGAGAATCTTAGGTGAGATGTCTCTTGATCGAGGTGAAAAATCTTGGAAGAATTAGTTTAAATCCGGCGTATTGTTTCTCCTGATTGTTAACAACTATACCAAAGAACACAGGTGGTGTCAACTATTTATTGACATTTTTTAATATTTTTTTACCGTTTTTATCAAAGGCCGCCCCAGCACCACTTGGGACACGCACGCCTCGCGCCTGCGTCGACGCCTCACGGCGCGGCGATGCGGGTTGGCTTTGAATGTTATGCACGCCTCGCGGCGACGCGGGTAGGAAGCCCTGTCCAAAGTGGTGCTGGGCGCGTCAAGAAAATCTTTATAAAATAAAAGGAATATGCTAATTTATGCCATTAATTGAGGGTTCCATGCCGGGCGCCGTATTCTGCCGGGTTATCGGAATGGCCGCTTTTCCCTCTTAACCGTCTTATATCAGGCGGAACGGTTGCAAGGGGATTCTCCCGAATCTTTCAGAGGTTACCGGTGAGCGATAACAAGGTCAAGGTTCTTTTCATTGGAGGCTACGGCAGGAGCGGCTCCACCCTTTTTGACAGGATGCTGGGGCAGATTGAGGGTTTCTTTTCCATCGGGGAGTTAAAATTCGTCTGGGAGAGGTGTTTTGCCGAAGACCAACTCTGCGGCTGCGGAAGGCCGTTCAAGGAATGTCCCTTCTGGAGCGCGGTTGTAAAAGAGACCTTCGGGGGTTTTGAGGAGGTAAACGTCAAGGAGGTTATGGCGTTAAAGAATTCAGTAGACCATGCGGCGCGCATCCCGCTGCTTCTATCGCCATACGCGCCAGCCGGTTATAAAGAGAGGCTCGATGCCTACAGCCTCCTTCTGGGCAAACTGTTTTCCGCGATAAAGAAGACTTCCGGCTGCGAGTTCATAGTGGACTCCTCCAAGAGCCCCTCCTACGGGCTTATCTTGAGCCGCACCCCGGGTGTAGAGCTCTATGTCATCCATCTTGTGAGGGACAGCCGCGCCGTATCGTTCTCATGGCAGAGGAAGAGGGCAAGGCCAGAGATATACTGGAAGACCGTATATATGCCAAGGCGCGGGCCCATCGAAGGCGCCATAAAATGGAATATCTCAAACCTCGTAATCGGGATGCTCAGGCGGAAGGCGAAGGGTTACATCAGGGTCTGTTATGAGGACCTGGTGGAAAGGCCCCGCGAGGTGATGAAAGAGGTTTCGGACTTTCTCGGCAGGCCCCTCAAATTGGATTTCATAAAAGACTCCACCGTGCGTCTTAAGACAAACCACACCGTGGCGGGGAACCCCATGCGTTTCAAGCATGGGGCGATAGAATTAAGGCCCGACATCGAATGGAAGGAAAAGATGCCGGCCATCCGCAGATGCCTCGTTACCGTCCTGACGTCCCCGCTTCTTTTTAATTACGGATACATCGGGAGGAAATAGCGGGGGAAAGCGTATGAGGAACTTCTTTTTCATAAGCGGCGGCAACATAATCCGCTTTTGTTACGGCCTCGCTTGCGCAGACGCTCAAGTACGACCTCTATATCTCGTCTTCGATAAAGACGGGCACGTGTTTAGGCCTTCTCATATTGAACTTTTTTATAATGTGTTCCCTTTACCTCGCGTATTTCCTTTATGTAAAAAAACGTTTCGGCGCGCTTGAAGCGGAAGGGGATTAAAGAGAGATGAGCGGCATGGTCCCGGCAGGAAATACGACAGAACGTATCATCCCCGCATTCAACGCCATTGTCCTCTTTACCGCCATCATTACCTCGGCTGCGAGCATCGTGCCGGTTTTGGCCGCACCGTTTGCGATTTTAGTGCTCATATTCGCGGCTTCCATTTTTTTACGGATACCGTTGATGGATGTGAAGGTCTACAGGGATTTCCGCCTCTGGTTCATTGTCTTTACGGTCTGGTGCATAGCATTCGCCGCGGTCCTCGGGGTAGACGTATTCAACCCGCAATTATACAGGGAGAGTTTCAGGTTCGTCGTGCCTTTTACCTTTCTGGTCGTCTCCTCTTCCCTGTACTATCCGGAAAACCTCGGAAGGCCCATAAAATACATCTGCGCGTCGCTCGCCGTCCTTGGTCTTCTTTTCCTTCTTTTCACGATGTTTATCCACCTCCATCCGTACGACACCCTCTTATGGCGCAGACCCGCAGGCGGGCCCCCTGTATACAGGGGGCCTTTCGCTTCACACCAAAGCACGGGGGGATTTTATGCGGCGCTTACGATGCTGCAGTTGGGCGCGTTCCTGAACGAAAACGGACGGGGAATCAAGGCGGCCCTCCTCGCCGGGGCTCTCTCTTCCTCGATATGCCTTCTCTATGCCGCCTCACGCTCATTTTCACTCGGCGTCCTTTCGGTTGCGGGCATTATGCTCCTATCCCTATGCGCCGGATATTTGAGGGGCAAAACCAAACCGGATAGACTCAAGATTTTCTTGCTGGCCGCGGTAGCATTAATTTCTCTCGGCGCAGTCCTCAGGGTTGAAATGCCTGAATCCGAAGAAGAGTCAGGCATAAGGACAAAGAATGTTGTGGCGCGCCTTGAACTCTGGAAGATGGCTGTAAAGGACTTCAAAAGGAGCCCCTTTATAGGGATAGGGCCGTCGAGGTTCGACGATAACCCGGAGGTCGCAAGGACATTGCCGCAGGAAAAGGGAGAGATGAAAAATATCTACTCTTCTGTTTTAAGCCAGAATAAAAAAAGCCGGTATCTGGACGTTCCCTTCTTCGGCGTTGATATAAGCCCTTTCACCCTCCATTCGGGGAGGCACGCTCACAGCGTTTACCTCAATGTCCTGGCCGAGGGGGGTGTTTTGCTTTTCGCCGTGTTTATCCTGATGTATTTCAAATTGGCCCGGAGATTATGGGAGTTCCGGAAAAAAGAAAGCGGCGGGGAAAGAGGCCTTGCGCAGGGTTCGTTATGCGCCATAGCCTGTGTTTCCATAGCCTCGTTTTTTACGGCGGGGCTTCTCGTCGTAACACCCATGGTTACTATTTTTTGCGTGGCGGGGTATCTCTTGAGACCCGGAAGGCCTGTTACGGGAGGATAGGGTTGTTACCTAATTTCATCTTCATAGGCCCTGCCAAGAGCGGCTCCACATGGCTCTACGAGGCGCTGCGCCTCCATCCCGATGTCTATGTCCCGGAGGCAAAGGACATATACTTTTTCGACAAAAACTTTGAAAAAGGCATGGAATGGTATGAAGGCTTCTTTAAACACGGCGCAGGGAAAAAGGCCGTGGGGGAGGTCTGCCACGATTACCTCTTCTCGGCAGATGCCTGTGAGCGGATAAAAAGGCATATACCGGAAGTCAAACTCATCACCTGCCTGAGAAGTCCCGTAGAACGGTCGTTTTCGGGGTATCTCTTTGCCGTAAGGCAGGGGCATGCAGGGAGGGGCGTTTCCCTCGAGGATACCGTAAAAAAATATCCCGGGATATTAAAAAACAGCTGTTATACGGAAGCGCTCGGAAGATACATCACCGCCTTCGGCAGGAGCCGGATATTGATATTGAGGTTTGAGGACCTCGAAAAAGACCCCCTCGCCTTTATCGCGAGGGTCTACGGTTTTATAGGGGTTGACCCGGGCTTCAGGCCGGTTGGAATACTCAACCGGAAGATACTTCCGGCGTCGAGACCCAGGGTCCGCGTCCTTGCCCGTCTCGCAAAAAAAACGGCGTTGTGGCTCAGGGCAATGGGATTTGCCAATCTCGTGGGAACCGTTAAACGCAGTCCGGCCGTGCAGGGTGTGCTCTACACGCCCATTGAGGGAGAAGGACGCCCCCGGATGGCCGCCAAGGAAAAGGCCTTCCTCAGGGATTACTTCAAAGACGAAATCTCCTCTCTCGAAAGACTCCTCGGCGAGGACTTAAGCGCATGGCGCGCATAGGGCGTTAAAGGTGACGGTATGGGAATCGGCTCGTTTTTTAAAGGTCTCTCCACGGGAAAGAAGCTTATCCTTATAACGCTCCTTGGCTTTCTCGCAAGGCTCTATGTGGTTGTGAGCGCGGTTACCGTGGCCGAGGACAGCCTGGAATACCTTGAACTCGCGGGAAGGTTTGCGCAGGGCAATATCCTGGGGGGGCTCAGCGTGCACAGGCCCCCGTTCTATCCTTTCCTTGCCGCCGCGGCATCTTACATCTTCGGGGATACGGAGACGGGCGGAAGGGTTATTTCCCTCATATTCGGCACCCTCACAATCCCGCTCGTCTTTTACCTCGGAAAACTTGTTTACGACGAAAGGGCCGGCGTTGTCGCGGCATTCTTCGCCTCGGTCCATACCTACATGATACGCTACTCAGGGGATGTCCTCACGGAGGCCATGTACTATTTCTTCCTTGCATTGGTCGCAATAGGCGCGCTCAAGGCCCTGAGGGAAAGAAGCGAGAGGTGGATGTTCGCCGCCGGACTATTCTCCTTATTCGCCTATCTTACGAAACCTGCCGGGCTCGGTTTCTTGGCCGTAATATCCATATGGGTCTTGTTTGAGGACCCCCGGAAGATAAAAGAGGACTACAAAAAAAGGCTGCGGCTCGTTTTTTCGGGATGGGTGGTATTCATGGCGCCGGCCCTGCCCTATCTCTTCTTCATATATGCCAGGACCGGCAGGGTGCCGTTCACCGGGACGGCAAGGATTCCAATCCTCGAACTCTTAAGGAGGATGATGGCCGGAGTGAGGGTGTGGAAGGCTCTGGATTTCATAAGGTATTTTCCCGAAGCCTTCACCTACCCGTTCTTTATATTTTTTGTCGTGTGGGCCGTCCGCAAAATGCGTGAAGGGACGAAGGACGCCGAAAGGTTGTTACTGTCGCTCCTCGCCGCATACTGGCTTGTAATATTTGTGGTTTTGCCGAGGCGCAGATACATGGTGCAGATTATGCCGCTCGCCCTCGTATTTTCCTCCATGGGCTTTTTGTCATTCCAGGCATGGCTCCTCGGGAAGGCAAAAAAAGCGGGGACGCTTATCAGTGCGGCTCTTCTCGTTCTAATTGCGGCAGTACAACTCCCGGTGGGCATGGAGCCGCTCCACGCCCACCGCCTTGCGGAAAAAACCGCGGGCCAATGGTTTAAGGAGAACGTGGGCCAAGGGGTTTCCGTATTGACGTATGAGCCGGTAATGACATTCTACGCCGGGGGGGATTACGTCCTTATCCCCGACAGGAAAGGCCGGGTCAACCTCGAAGAGGCTGTCGCTTACGGGAAGGGAATGGGCGCGCAATACATGGCCGGATACAGGGCAACGCTTAGAGAAAAAATCCCTGATTTCAATGGCGGGGAGAAGAGGCTTCTTACGGAGATAAAGTCGTTTGGGGCCGCGGATAAAGACGAATTTGTCATATACAGGATAAATGAATGACGAAAGGATGGTCAAGGCATCCATGCGCGGGGAACGGAGGGCAGGCGCAAGAATTCAACGCCCATGTCATTTCGACCGGGCGTTGAAAGAAGTATGACTTGTTTTTTATCCTCTTATAATCAACGCGGTAATAGTGCTTGCCCGTCAAAGCGGGTGAAATTTTCGTCATATAATGGAACTCATTTTTTAATTTCGCTAAATGCCTCAATCAACTTCGGACCACGCGATGTAAGGCGTTCTTTCGTACCAATGTCGGCTTCTACCAGCGAACCGAAATCAAGACCGGTCAAACCGCCGAGGAGAGCGACGGACACTTGATAAAGCCGTGCTTGCGCAGTTGAGAGCAGTTCTTGGGGTTTGGACGGCATGCCTTTCAGGCGTTCAACAGTGAGCAGAAATTCCTCCTGACTCATCAAAAACGCGGCCACTGCGAGCTTTCTCCCCTTGGCACAGGCAACGACTTTGAAAAACATCTTGGGTATCTGTACTCCACCGAACGCAGGGTCTGTATGGCGCTTACCCTTGAGATTGGGGAGCATTCTCCCATCAGGCCCCGTCTGGCTCAGCGGGGCATCAAATACCGGGCCGTTTATTACACAGGCGCGACCGGTCTCGCCGGCGAAGGTCTCAATAACGTAGTCTTCCAGTCCGAGCCATTTCTTTGAGCCTTGGTTGAAGCGCCAGTGCTGGGGAGAGCAATTCGTCCAATGAAAGGTATCGTTACCGTTGCGTTTAGCCAGTTTTATATTACCACCCCATGTTGCGTCCATGCGGCGGACGAGATGGCCTCTATCAAATGGATTAAGACTGCGATCTATTTCAAAGATGCGCTGCTCGCCGTAAAACTCCATCCCAATTTGCGTATCCTCCGGGATACGAGCGTCATGAAACCACTTGTCACCTTCACGATTCGAATCCTGCGGACGCTGGTTGGCATCAACATTGACTGCCGAAAAAAAAGCGAGCTTGCGGCGTCTGTTCATCACCAGGGAATAGTTCCAGTATTTCAACTCGCTATCCTTCTTACCGTTGAAAGTCAGCATGTCCTTCTTCAGCCTGCCCTCATGAACAACCGGCAGGGGTACCAGCAGATCGCCGTTGCCGAGGAAGTCGGGTCTATAGCCGGGTCGCTTGTAGTAGTCCGATTGATCTATCTCAACTTTTTCGATTAAGGATGCATCCATGCCGCCTCTTTGCACATCCATTTTAACGGTTCCATGTATTGCAGGCACTTGCGTCGCCATATATCCTTTTGCAGGCTGATCGCCAACGCGCACCGATATACGGACAGGGATGGTAACTTGCATCTCACCACCTTTCGTAATTGTCCGCTGCCGCAGCCCTGTTGCATCATCAGATTCACCGGGTCCCCTTCGAATTGAAGGAGTTATCTGCTTCAAAATATCAGCGGCCAAGGGGTGGCCGGCATGCGCTGTTCTCAAAAACTCTACGATGCGGCTGATTCGTATACCCTCATTGGCGAGCCAATGAACTTTCGATTCATCCATCGATTGGTCCCACACCCGGCCATCAACCGTCAACCAGCGCCCCTGTGCGTCCGTCTTCGGAACTCCGCTGTGATGGAGCGCCACCACTTTCCATGAGTTATTGAACGCGGGTGAACCGGAAGAACCGGCAACGGTATCGGTATTGTACCAAATGGTATCGCCCGCATCATCGTATCGGAGCAATTTGTTTTCACGCACGCATACTTGTTTGAGCTCACCCCCGGGGTGCTGAATAATGGTAAGGTATTCGCCGATGAAGGTCTTACCCGGTGCCGGGTCAAGCGGCAACCAGCCGAAATCTGCAAGCTCTTGTCCTGTATTCGCCGACCGGGGTGCAACACCGACCAGGCAAAAATCGAGACGTTGCAGGATAATCGGTTCCGGGTCAATCAGGAGTTCAAAAGGCGCTACCTCTTTCTCGCGTCCGGTAACATCGAGTTCGTAGTCGAACTCTGCAATGGCATAACGTGCTTCCGAGATACCCGGTATCACATGTTGATTTGTCATCAGCACGCCCGGCGCAACCAGGAAACCCGTACCAAAGCCCAGGGTGTCACCCGATGCGCTGCTCAAACGGACGCGACACACCGCGCGCGAAGCGATAATTCCTCTCGAGAGATAGTTAATAGACACTAAATCGTCCCCGCCGAGAAGACGTTCAAGGGCTGCTCGCGCGCGCACCGGGTCACCCGTTTCAGCAAGCAGGCCGCTGTACCGGGATCTACGGTGCTCGACGTTAGTACTCTTCCTCCTGTCTCCTTCCCCGAGTTTCGCGGAAAGTTTCGCAGGGTCAAGTTTTATACGTTCTGCACGTAAGATACTCGAAAGGACCACTGACTGATTTAGCAACACGGCGTCCCTCCATTATTCCGATTTAGAGAGCAGGATATGAGAAGTTCCTGAAAAAGGTTGGAAATTTCCCCTGAAGATGATGCAGACAGGTCACTTTATCATTTATCATTGAACTACCCTGCGCCAGGAGCGCATGGCGTCGTGGTAAATAAAACCAAAAACAAGAAACAACAAGAATCAACAAATTTTTAAAGGAATCCACAATTTATAACTCTATTTCCTTCTTTTGTCAATTAAACCTATAAACCTAAAGAGACAAAACACGAAACCCCTCGACACTACTGATGAATACAGTAATATCAAGGGGTTAAAAAATGGCGCCCCCGAGACGATTCGAACGTCCGGCACACGGATTAGGAATCCGTTGCTCTATCCTGCTGAGCTACGGGGGCGGAGTTCTTCAATTACAGATAAGACTGTAAGCAGCGTTATTATAAACTCAGGGCAGCCGTCTGTCAATACCCGGCGTCAGTACTGCACCAGAGAAAAGACGCTGTGCGGATGGAGCCTTTCCCTTCCCTTCAGTTCATTGAGTTCCACTATGAAGGCGCACTCTACAATCCTTCCGCCTAATTTTTCAACGAGGTCTACCACGGCCTTTGCGGTCCCTCCGGTTGCCAGAAGGTCATCCGCTATGACGACCTTCTGGCCTTTTCTCAGCGCATCGGTGTGGATTTCGAGGGAGTCCTTGCCGTATTCGAGCGTATAGGCGGCCTTGTGTGTTTTGTAGGGCAGTTTCCCCGATTTTCTTACGAGGATAACCCCGGCCCCGAGTTTATAGGCAAGGGCCGCGCCCACTATAAACCCCCTCGCCTCAATCCCCACCACGAGGTCGATATTCTTCCCTATGTAGCGGTGCCCCAGAAGGTCCACCGTCCTCTGGAAAGAAACCGGGTCCTTGCAGAGGGTCGTTATGTCCTTAAAGATTATCCCCTTCTTCGGGAAATCAGGAACGTCCCTTATAATCCTCTTTAATGTCTCCTGCATATCTCGAAAACCTCCATTATGTTGAAATGATTGAAAATCGGTAAACGGCGAGTCCAGCACCACTTTGGACAGGGCTTTCTCCATAACATTCAAAGCCAACGTGTCCAAAGTGGTGCTGGAGGAAAGATGGTTTAAATTTATCCATAAAACCCTTCCGAACGGCTTCTTAAATCGAATCGGAGGATGTTATGTCCTCTACCGTCATAATCTTTTTAAGTTTGGCGAGCGCCCGCGCCTCTATCTGGCGTATCCTTTCCCTTGTAACGCCGAACTCCCGGCCTATCTTCTCGAGCGTTTCAACCTCCCCATCGAACCCGAACCTTAAGGATATTATCCTCCGTTCGTTCTCATCGAGAAGGGCGAGCCACGCCCTTACCTGCCCGCTCCTATTGCCAACGCTTATGGACTCAACCGGCTCCGTTGCGTTTTCGTCCTCGAGCCTGTCGAGGAGCGTTTCCTCGGTTGAACTATTAAGGACCGCGTCGATAGAGCAGGTCTTGCGCCCAATGGTGGAGAGTTTATTAAGGTACCTTCCGCTTATCCCCATCTTTGCGCAGACCTCGCTCGCCGTGGGTTCCCTCTTTAAGAACCTTCGCAATTCGCCGCCTATCTTCACCATTTTCCCCACGTCGTGCGCAACGTGGATAGGCAGCCTTACGACCATCGATTGGTTGATTATCGCCCTCTCAACGGACTGCCTTATCCAGTAGGTTGCATATGTCGAAAACTTGAACCCCCTGTTCCCCCTGAACCGCTCAACAGACCTCAAAA
>JACRCB010000001.1 GCA_016219165.1 Deltaproteobacteria bacterium
AACCTGTTTATCATGTGCGAGTGAATAAACTCAACGCATGAACTACATTCAGGGTCTGATAGAGTTGTTTTCCCATCACTTGTCAAAGACTGAGGTTCATCAGGATTGTGGGGACCATATTCAATCAAACGTCGAAAGAGATAACCTTTTGGATGTTGCTCTATATCTCGGATCGCTGCGTCCAGTGATTCTTTAAATATCTGCCATACTGTCTTGCCGTGACCAAAATGAACAAAGGGAGATCTAAGCCCCCTGCTTACCGACCTGTAGATAGCTGAGGCGAGAGGCTGATTGCCGAAAATCGAACCTATCTCCTTGGCAGGGGTTAGTCTCATTTGTCGTTGTCTAATGTTTGACATGTCTTTGGCTCAATTTCATATAATGGTTGCGAACAAACGAAGTTGCAAAGTAACTTTTCATCTTTGTGTTTGTTCGCTGTTAAGCGACGGGGATAATTGGGGGAATAATTGGTGTAAAAGTCAACCACCCTCCCCCCTACCTCCCCACACTCTTATACTCAAAGCCCATCTTCCTCATGGCATCGGGCTCGTAGACGTTCCTTAAATCAACGACCACGGGGCGTTTGAGCAGGCTCTTTACCCTTTCCATGTCGAGGATTCTGAACTGGTTCCACTCGGTTGCAATCACGAGACAATCAGAGCCTTCGGCGGCCTCGTAGGAGTCTTTGCAGTAAATGGCCTTGTCCGCAATGAGAGAAGCGGCGTTCTTCATCCCGGCCGGGTCGTATGCCCTCACTATAGCCCCTTCTTTAATAAGGCCGTTTATTATGTCTATCGCAGGGGATTCCCTCACGTCGTCGGTGTTGGGCTTGAAGGTAAGGCCCAGAACCCCTATGGTTTTTCCCTTGAGTTTCCCCACGGCGTCCTTTATCTTCACGAGCATCAGTTTCCTCTGGTTCAAATTTACCGCCATTACGGCGTCCATGAGTTTGAAATCATAGTTGACGCCCTTTGCGATATTTAAAAGCGCCGCGGTGTCCTTGGGCAGGCAGGAACCCCCGTAGCCCGGGCCGGGGTGCAGGAACTTGGGCCCTATCCTCCTGTCGAGCCCCATGGCCTTCGCCACCACGTGGACGTCCGCTCCGGCCTTTTCGCAGACGTTGGCGATCTCGTTTATAAAGGAAATCTTCAACGCAAGGAAGGCGTTCGACGCGTATTTTATGAGTTCGGACGTCTCCAAGCCGGTTACCACAAAGGGCGTCTCTATGAGGTAGAGGGGGGTGTATAAGTCCCTGAGTATCGCTATGGCCTGCTCGTTCCTTGCGCCTATCACGACCCTGTCGGGCCTCATGAAATCCTCGACCGCGCTCCCCTCCCTCAAAAACTCGGGGTTCGACGCGACGTCGAAGAGATGCCCTTGCCTTCTCTCTTCGCTTATAATCTTCTCTATGAGTTTCCCCGTGCCAACGGGCACCGTGCTCTTTGTTACTATCACCTTGTAGCCGTTCAGGTTCTCCGCAATCGCGCGGGAGACATCTTCTATATAGCTTAAGTCCGCCCTTCCGTCTCCCCTCGGAGGGGTCCCTACCGCAATGAATATGACGAGGGATTTCCTGATGGACTCATTGATGTCCGTGGTGAAGAATAACCTCTTCTCCCTCAGGTTTTTATCCACAATCTCCTTAAGCCCCGGCTCGTATATCGGGATTTCCCCGTGGTTCAGTTTTTTTATCTTCTCTCCGTCCTTGTCCACACAGGTAACGTTCACCCCGAAGTCGGCAAAGCATGCGCCCGTCACAAGCCCGACGTAACCGGTTCCAATGACACAGATGTTCATCCGCCTATCTCCTTAAGTAATTTTTTTCGTAATAGTCCATGTAGTCGCCGCTCCGCACCCGCGCTGACCAGCCGGGGTTATCGAGATACCATCGGACGGTCTCCTTTAACCCCTCTTCGAAAAGATAGAGCGGCTCCCACCCGAGTTCCCTTCTTATCCTGGATGAGTCTATCGAATAGCGGAGGTCGTGGCCGGGCCGGTCTTTTACGAACTTTATGAGGTTGGCGTGGGGCCTTCGGGGGGAATCGGGCCTCAAAAGGTCGAGTATGGCGCAGATTTTCTTTACGAGGTCTATATTTTTCCACTCGCAGTTTGCCCCTATGTTATAGGTCTCGCCGGGCCTGCCCTTTTGAAATACGATGTCGAGCGCCTTGCAATGGTCGTCCACGTGGAGCCAGTCCCTTACGTTTTCACCCTCGCCGTAGACCGGCAGTTCTTTGCCTTCGAGGGCATTGAGCGCCATAAGGGGTATGAGTTTTTCGGGCAGCTGATAGGGGCCGTAGTTATTCGAGCAATGCGTGGTGATGACCGGGAGTCCATAGGTCTTATTAAACGCCCGCGCGAGGTGGTCAGCGCCGGCCTTCGAGGCGGAATAGGGGGAGTTGGGGGCGTAAGGGGAATCCTCGGAGAAAGAACCGTCCGCGATGGAGCCGTAGACTTCGTCGGTGGAGACGTTAAGGAACACATGCCTTTTATCCCTCGACGTCCGCCAGTATTCCAGCGCGGCCCCGAGGAGGGCATGGGTGCCCAGGACGTTTGTCTTCAAGAACTCCTCCGGGACGAGAATGCTCCTGTCCACATGGCTCTCCGCGGCGAGGTGAATGACCGAGTCTATCGAGTATCCTTCAAAAACGCCTTGCACGTGGCCCTTGACGCATATATCCCCCCTTACAAACACGTGGTTCGGCTCATTTTCGATATCCTTCAGGTTTTCGAGATTCCCGGCATAGGTGAGGTTGTCGAAGTTGATTATCCTGCAGGCCGGATACTTTTTAACCATGTAGCGGACGAGGTTGCTTCCTATAAAACCCGCGCCGCCAGTTATAAGGATGTTCATCGCCTTCCCCTTCCACCACCGTGGTGCGCCTTAATCGAGTATGAACCCCGTATCGGGCGAATCCTCATGCCTTATCTCGTCAACCTCTTCTTTTCTATCAGGGCCCATGTAAAGGCGGTTCGGGGCATTGAAGACCAACCCGTGGACGCCGCCGACATTTTTATAGGCATGCACAACCCCCGGGGGTATTATGAAGGCCTTCGGGGAATCCTCGCCCGCGCGGTAAACCTCCCTTTTTTTGTAGGTCCTGGAATTTTTTCTGTTATCCCAGAGGTAGACCTTGAAGTTAGACGGGCCCGCGAAGCAGAAATAGTCGGTCTGCTTAAGATGCTCATGCGGCCCCCTCGCCACCCCGGGGAGTGTTGACGACACATACGACATCACGGGCATCATAGAGGGGGCGATTTCATCGGCCCTGAAAAATTCAACGAGCCACCCCCTCGCATCCCTGTGTACCGGCAGATCCTTTATAACGACCCCTTCCATCATCTCCGCCTCCACAACTCCTCGGCTACATACCTTGAAAGGGATTCCCTCCAGTGGGGTATGGCCTCGCCGGTAATCCTCTTATACTTCGACTTATCGAGGACCGAGTAGGCCGGCCTTTTTGCCGGGGCCGGATACTCTTCCGTGAGTATGGGCCTTAACGCCTCGAGCCTCATCTTCATGCCGCCCTTTTTCATCTCCTCAACGATTGCATGCGCGAAGTCATACCAGCTCGCGACCCCTTCGTTTGAAAAATGGTATATGCCCGGGGGTTTATCCAGAAGGTTCATTATTGCCGTTGAAAGGTCTCCCGTGTATGTCGGGGTGCCTATCTGGTCGTAGACGACCGGAAGGTCTTTCCTTTTGCGCGCAAGCGAGGCCACCTTCTTCACGAAATTGTCCTTGCCCCTTCCGTACAGCCATGACGTCCTTATTATTATGAAGTCCGTCGTCTCGTCCTGCACGTTCTTTTCGCCTTGCAGCTTCGACATGCCGTAGACGCTTAAGGGATATGGCCTCGCCTCCTCCTTATACGGGACGCTTTTTTTCCCGTCGAAGACAAAATCGGTTGAGATATGGATAAGCCTCGCCCCAAGCTTCCTGCAGACCGCGGCGAGGTTGCGGGGGCCTTCGGCGTTTATCAGAAAAGCCTCTGACCTTTCCTCTTCCGCCTTATCCACCTTTGTATACGCCGCGCAGTTTACGATGACCTGCGGGGATACCCTTAAGATGTTTTTCCTGACGGAAGAGACGTCCGTTATATCGAATTCCTTTCTGGAAAGAGCGCTCACCCGGTGTTCCCTTTCGAGCAACTCTGCAAGGGCGGATGCGAGCATCCCCCCGGAACCCGTAACAAGTATTTTCATCTACCCTGCCTTGTTCCTTACCTTGTTCCTTACCTTGTTCGCCCCGGTTCTGGCCACCATGAGATTCGCGTTAAGAAGGGAAGAGAACGTCCCGGCGTCCGTCCACCAGCCGCTTAGGGTGCGCCACTTGAGGGTCCCCCTCTTTATATAGGCGTTGTTCACGTCCGTTATCTCGAGTTCCCCCCTTTTAGAGGGCTTAAGGGTCCTGACGATGCCGAAGACCGTATTGTCGTACATGTATATGCCGGTTACAGCATAACCCGACCGCGGGGTCCGGGGCTTTTCTTCTATCCTTACAATCCCCTTACCCCCCTTGCTATCGAAGACCGGCACGCCGAATCTCGTGGGGTCAGGGACCTTCTTGAGTATTATCATCGCCCCGCCGCTCTTTTTTTCAAAAGCCCTCACTGGCGCGATGATGTTTTTCTCTATTATATTGTCGCCGAGCACAACGCATACCTTCTTCCCCTCCACAAAGTGTTCGGTAAGGCCAAGCGCCTGCGCTATCCCGCCCTCGCCTTCCTGATAGGTGTAGTTTAAGTGCTTCAATCCGAACTCTTTCCCGTTGCCCAGAAGCCTCAGGAAATCCCCGGCGTTATTTCCGCCGGTAACTATCATTATGTCCGTAATCCCGGCGTTCACAAGACACCTTATGGGATAATATATCATCGGCTCATTATATACGGGTAGAAGGTGCTTGTTCGTCACCTTCGTAAGGGGAAAAAGCCTTGTGCCGAGCCCGCCCGCAAGTATCACTCCTTTCACGCAAAACCTCCGGATTGTTTCATGGGGAAGAGTCCGCGAAACCCTTCCCAGAAGAAGGGCCTCTCAAACGGCCCCCTTATTTATACTTCAAAAAGCGACCTCTATGCAATACAAAATTCTCGGAATCTCAATCGGATGGAAGACAAAAAATGGAAGGGACATCTTAACGGAAAGGGTTTCGCCGGAATGTCAAAGGAGGGGCTC
>JACRCB010000189.1 GCA_016219165.1 Deltaproteobacteria bacterium
AATAGGGTCAGCGCCTATTTATTTCACGGATGCTTGTGTCGGAAAGTGGTACTGGCTCGCAATGACAAAGGCGGGTGCGGGGCTGTTTTATTTTTACTTTCTCTTCGGTTTCTCAATCAGCGGCTTTAAAACCGCGACCCTCCCCCGCGCGTGCCTTCCCATCTCGTTATTGGGTTCAACCTTAAGTTGCATCAGATACTCGTTGTAGGCGCTTCGGATATCATTCATGCTCTCGTAAGATATTCCGAGCGCGCCGTGCACCTCGGGGTGGCGGGGCTGAGCGCTGGCGAATAAGCCGAGGTGCGGGATTGCCTCCCTGTATCTTCTCGTCCTGTAATAACTCATGCCGAGGAAATAATGGGAGGAAGGGTCCTCCGGAAAAAGCCTTAACGCCTCGTTTAAGTATCTTACGCCCTCCGTATAATCCCCCTTCATATAATTGAGGGCGCCCATGCCCCTCATCGCGGGCTGGTAACCGCGGTCGATGTCGAGCGCGGAATTGAAGTATCTCTCCGCGCCGGCAAAATCCTTCCTCCCGAGCATTATGAAGCCCTTCAACGCATGGAAAGGCGGCTGCGTCCTGTCGGCCTCTATCGCTTTGGATGCGAGTTCTCCGGCCTCATCGAGTTTGTCTTTCTCGTATGCCCTCACCGCCTTGTCGTAATATTCCCGGTAGATGCCGTCCTTATTCTTGATCCCGGCGGTCATTTCCTGAAATCTCTCCCTCTCCGTCCCGTCGCCCTTGACAGCAACCGGGCCGAGGGAATCCTTCATCTTCTCAAGTTCCTCTATCCTCACCGACGTCCTCGGGTGCGTAGAGAGGAGTTCCCCGAAAAAGCCCCCCTCCTGCGAGTCCTTCCCCACGGATTTAAGATACTCCTCGACTATCCTTTCGAGGCTTTTGTGCGCGCTTATCGCGTTTTTGGGGTCATAGCCGAGCCTTGTCATGTAGAGCATGCCGAGGCCGTCGGCCTGAAGTTCATCGTCCCTGCCGTACTTTAAGAGGACGAGGGTCGAACCTATGGCGCCGGCGGTCAATGCCGCATCGGAATAATTCTTGCCCCTCGTGGCGATCCCCGCCGCGGCCAGACCGGCCTGTTGCAACATCCCGTACGTCATCTGCTTCGCGGAATGCCTTGCGGACACGTGCCCCATCTCATGGCCCATGACAAATGCGAATTCCGCCTCGCTTTGAAGCCCGGCGAGCAACCCCCTCGTAATCGTAACGTGGCCCGGTATGGCCCACGCGTTGGGGACGGAACTGTTCTGGATGCTGAAATCAACGGGCAGGTTCGGCCTGTGGGATACGCCGTGGATTTTAAGTATTATGTCCTTTAAATACCCCTTGAGCCTTTCGTCCCTGAATTCCCCTCCTCCCCCCTCTGCGGCCCAGATGGCGTTGGGGTAGAGGCGTCTGCCCATCTCGACTTCCTGCTCCTCCGAGACGAGCATCAGTTCCTTTTCGCCTGTTACCGGGTTTACGGCGCAGCCGCAGAGCGTTAAGACAAGAAAGGATGCAATAAATAGCGCGAGGGCCTTTTTAAGCATGGGAAAAAATTCCTGCTGAATTATAATGATAAATTATAAATTGATAAATTCTAACTAAGTCATTATAACAACATTTTCCAATAACCCCCCTCACCCCAGCCCTCTCCCCAAGTGGGAGAGGGGGATGACCTCCCCCCCTTTCTTACTAATCCACATTGACCTCAAGTACTGCGAAGTTGCTTAGATTCTAAGTAAATCCATATTGCCGCCCCTCTTACCAATCCACGTTAACCTCGAGGTCGTCCATCAATACCCGTTCTATCAGGTCTCCTTTGACCCCGTATGCCTCTGCCTTGAGCGGAAGGTATGAGGATTTATCGAGCCAGAGGATATAGCGGTTTACGTCCGTATCGGCCGTAGAGCCGTCCTTCCCTGTAACGCTTACAACGATTGCGTCCCTGCCAAAGACCCTTTCATTATGTAAGACCTCCACGCGGCCTTTTGACTTAAGTTCCTCAACCGCCTTCAAAAGCGCGCCTATGTCGGATTCGTCCACCCTGTGTCCCCGCGAACTCTTTACCATGCGGTTGTCGGGGGGGAAGGCAAAGACCAAAAACTTTAAATTCGGAAACGGCCTTACCCGAACCTTTCCCTCTTCCGGGTCGTAGGTAAGAAGGGCCCCTTTATAGGGCTTTTCAAATTCCATCCTTATCTGTCCCGGTCTTCTGTAGTAATACCTTAAGACCTCGGAACCGCCCTTGTTTTCCGACTTAAGCGTAACACTGTAGGTCTCAACACCGTTATAACTTTCACGGGCAAGTGTTACGGGGTCCGGAGAAACGGCTGTGAGGGCGGCCAAAAGAAAAACCTCCGCAAACATTTTCAGTCACCTTCCACGGTAAAACCTTCTGAACCTCGGGTAAGCCGGCGTCTACCCCCCCCGGCAAACCGCGCTAT
>JACRCB010000025.1 GCA_016219165.1 Deltaproteobacteria bacterium
GATATCGCCAACGGCAGGTACCGGGCCGGGGTGGGAAGCCCCATCGAGGTTACGGACGCGCAGGTCTCTTACATAAATGCGAAGACGTCTTACATCCGCGCCCTTTCGGATTACAAGGTGGCGCAGGCGGCCCTCGACACTGCTATAGGGGAGAGGTGAGGGGGGGAGGGAAGTGGCGCAGGCATGACCCCGCTTTTGTTTCGGTGTGAGGACACACCGAAACATCGAAACCGTAAAATACGGGAAGCCCCCTGGCAAATCATCTTTCGTCAATCCGGACAGTTTATTTTATTAGAAAATCTATTTTATTTACTTCCTCTCGTAAGGAGGTCTTAACACATTCCGGGGCGTTACGGATATATTTGAGCGCTTCTTTACGAACATTTTTGGGAAGAGATTTGAGATAGATAATCGCATTATCAACCGAGAAAGGCTTTTTTGTTTCTTTCTCAAAGTTAGGTGGCAGATCAGTCCAGATTGCGGCGTCAAATCCCTTGTCTCTGCACCATTCGGCAACTTGTTTATGGGTACAGTTGGCAGAGGAAGTGTTCTTCACGATATCTACCCAGCCGATGCATTTTCCTACCTTGCCCTCCCGTTCTCGTAAGTCCTCAATGGCATCATCCAAGGAAGTCCGAGGACTCATGACATATTTTGTCTTAACAGGTGTTCCATTGGCAACGTCAAGCACCAAGGTCAATCTTGCATCTTTTGATATCCGGGAGAATTCAATTTTAAGCTCCGGTCCATCATCTTGCCAAGTGCCTTCCCTTGGCAGTTCGCGTGGATCCCAAATCAGAGAGCCCCAACCTATGATCGCGATTTTCATCTTCACCTACCCGTACTTATAAAACCCCTCCTTTGTCTTCCTCCCGAGTTTTCCTTTCTTAACGAGGTATTCAAGTATGCCCGGGGGCTTATACCGTTCGTCCTCAAGGCCCTCGAAGAGGGTCTTGAATATCTGCATGCATATATCCAGCCCTATGAAGTCCGCGAGTTCTATGGGCCCCATGGGGTGGTTCATCCCGTACTTCATGACCGTATCTATGTCTTCCTTTTTTGCGACCCCGCTTTCGAGAACCCTGAGCGCCTCCCCGATGAGCGCGAAGAGAAGCCTGTTGGAGATGAACCCGGGAGAGTCGCTCGAGACCGCGGTAACCTTCCCGATTTTTTTCGCGATATCGATTACCGTCTCCACCGTCCCGGCGGATGTTCTGGCCCCCTTTATCACCTCGACGAGTTTCATGACCTTGGGGGGGTTCATAAAGTGCATGCCGATGAATCTGGACGGGTTTACTACTGCCTCCGAGAGTCCGTTTATCGAAAGGGCAGAGGTGTTCGTGGCGATTATGGCGTCCTTCCCGCAGATGCCGCCGAGTTTCTTGAAGAGGTCCTTTTTTATGTCTATATTCTCGGCCACGGCCTCTATAATGAGGTCGCATCCTCTGGTCATGTCCAGACCCGTAGATACCTCTATGAGCCCCATTACCTTATCCCACAGTTCCGGGGCCGTCCTCTCCTTTATCATCTCGAGCGCGGCTTCGAGGATTTCGTCCACGACATCCACGAGGACCACGGGATAGTTATAAAGGGCAAAAACCTGCGCAATGCCTCTGCCCATTGTCCCGGCGCCGACAACGCCTATGTTTTTTATCGTCTTCAAATCCAAGCCTCCTTTCAATAATTTTCATATATTCCCCTCCGGCAGGGGAGGCAGGGGGGAATAGGGCGGTTCATTTAAACGTCTTTATTGCCATGCTCATGGCCCCGCCGCCGCCGAGACAGATGGTTGCCAGCCCAAGGCTCTTTTTCCTATTTCTCAACGCATGCACGAGGGTGGTTAATATCCGTGCGCCGCTTGCGCCTATGGGGTGTCCGAGGGCTATGGCCCCGCCGTTTACGTTTACCCTATATGGGTCCATCTTAAGTTCCTTCATAACGGCGAGGGTCTGGGCCGCAAACGCCTCGTTTTCCTCGATAAGGTCGAAATCCTCAATCTTCAGCCCCGTCTTTTTCAACAGGTTCTTAACCGAAATGACGGGCGCAACCGTGTACCACTTCGGGTCGGTATATGCCGTTGAAAAACCTATGACCCTTGCCAGCGGCTTTATGTTGAGGGCCTTTGCCTTCTTCGCCGAAATAAGCACGAGTGCGGCCGCCCCGTCATTCAAGCCCGGAGAATTGCCCGCGGTTATTGTCCCGCCTTCTTTGAATACGGGTTTCAAGAGCGAAAGTTTCTTTATACCAGTATCCCGCCTTATTGTTTCGTCTTCGCCCAGAACCGTAGAGTCTTTCAGTCTTACCGGCGCCATCTCTTCCCTGAACAGCCCCTTCCTCGTCGCCTCCAGCGCCTTCCTGTGGCTTGACAAGGCAAAGGCGTCCTGAGTCTCCCTCGAAAGTTTGTATTTCCTGGCGGTTAACTCGCAGAGCTCTCCCATGTGGGCGTTGTAGAAGCGGTCCCAGAGGCCGTCGAATATCATGGAATCCACGACCTTCGAATCCCCGTATCTCAGGCCTTTCCTCATATCCCTCAGGAGAAACGGGGCGCGGCTCATGCTCTCCATTCCTCCCGCAACCACTGTATCCGCCTCCCCGAGCATGATGGCGGAAGCGGCAAGGGAAATTGCCTTAAGCCCCGACGCGCAGACCATGTTCACCGTGAAGGCCGCGACTTCCTCCGGAAGCCCCGCAAGCATCGCGGATTGTCTTGCGGGGTTCTGCCCGACGCCCGCCCCGAGCGCATTGCCCATGATTACCTCGTCTATAAGGGTCGTCCTTACCCCGCCCCTTTTAAGCGCCTCCGAGATGACCGTTGCCCCGAGTTCGGGCGCGGAGAGAGAGGAAAGGCTGCCGAGGAGTTTCCCCGAGGGGGTCCTGCACGCAGCCGCTATGAGCACTTCTTCCATGGGGTGATTACCTTTCAGAAATTTTTTAGAGAGGAACCCGTTTGCGGCATTACGCCGGGCCTTTTCGAGGAAAGCCCTCCGGGTCCGTTATTTTTTCTTCAAAAAATCCCTCATGAGTCTTTCCCTGTCGTCGTAGGAAAAGAGCATGCTGAACGCCTCTATCTCTTTATCCGGGGAGCCTGAATTTATAAGCCTTTTTGCGGCCTCGAGGCATTGAATGGGCTTCCCCGCGAGAGCCTTTGCAAGGGATGCAACCTCTTCCATAAGTTTATCCCGGGTAACGACCTTATTTACAAGCCCCATGCCGAGCGCCTCCTCTGCCCCGACCCTTCTGCCCGTAAGTATCAGTTCCTTTGCCCTGAGGCTGCCGACCCTCCTCTTTAGCCTCCATGTTCCGCCGCCTCCGGGTATTATCCCTAAATTTATCTCGGGCTGCCCGAACACACTCGACCCGGACGCTATAACGATGTCCGAGGCCAATACCAGTTCGCACCCCCCTCCGAGGGCAAAGCCGTTCACACCGGCGATGACCGGCCCCGGGAATCCCTCGACGGTATCCATCGCCCTGTGGAATAATACCGCAAACTCCCTGGCCTTGTCCGGGGTAAACGAGGACATCTCCTTTATGTCGGCGCCGGCCATGAAGGTAACGCCTTCAGCGGTGATTACAAGGACCTTTGTGTTTTCAGCGAGGG
Source organism: Deltaproteobacteria bacterium (assembly GCA_016219165.1). GTDB lineage: Bacteria > Desulfobacterota > GWC2-55-46 > GWC2-55-46 > DRQE01 > JACRCB01. The sequence goes on from JACRCB010000025.1 coordinate 3,602, forward strand.
CCGAAACCGCTTCTATGAAACTTTCAAGGACCGCGCTCGAAAATACGTTTATCGTCCGGTTGAAGGTGAGGGTGGAAATCTCGCCCCGTTCGAGTTTAAAGCCGCTGTATGAGGTGTCCTCGGTCATCTCTCCCCGTCGCAGGAAAATTCATTTGGTATAATGTAAATTAAAGTAGGGTTTAGGGGTTTTGTCAAGGAGTCTTGCAAGTAAAGAAGAGTCTCCCTCTTACGGGAATAGATGCCTTTCGCCATCCCACCCGGCGCCAATCCAAGCCATAGCGGTTGTTTTGCCGCCCAAAACGTCCTCCCGGAGGTTGACGGGCGGATGTTTTCGTGCTATTTTTTCCTTCCATGGATATGAACGCGTTTTACAAGATGAGTTACGGATTATATGTCGTAAGTTCGAGGAAGGGCGGCAGGAAGAACGGCCAGATAAGCAATACGGTATTTCAGGCGGCGGCTGAGCCGCCGCTTGTGGTGATAAGCGTGAGCAAAGAGAATCTGACCCATGAGTATATTAACGAAAGCAAGGTCTTTAGCATTTCGATATTGTCCCGGAATACCCCGATGACTTTTATAGGCTCTTTCGGGTTCAGGTCCGGCCGCGACATGGATAAGTTCAAGGGCATAGATTACAAGACCGGCATGACGGGCGCGCCGGTGGTGCTTGAGAATTCCGTGGCATATCTGGAGGCCAAGGTCGTAAATGCCGTAGACCTCGGCACCCATACGCTTTTTATCGGGGAGATAGTCAATGCCGAGACCCTCAAGGAAGAGGAATCCATGACTTATTCTTACTACCGCGATGTTAAACACGGCCATGCCCCGAAGGCGGCCCCGACATACGCCGGTAAGCCGGGGGTATGAAAAATGGACAGTTTTAGATGCATAATCTGCGGCTATGTTTATGACCCTTATAAGGGGGATGTGGATTCCAACGTGAAACCGGGGACGCCGTTTGAGGAGTTGCCGCAAGATTGGGTATGCCCCGTATGCGGGGCGGATAAGGACCAGTTTGAGAAGGTATAGGCCATGCAAAACCCCGAAAGCCGCAGCCGCCTCCCTGCCTGCTCACTCCTTAATCTCTATCTCTGTTAAGCCCGAGAATGCGCCGTCCCTGTCCGTAACGAGCCCGGTTATTTTATATACGCCCGGCTTTAATCCTGACATAAGCCTTTCGGAGTACGTGATTACAGGCCTTTTCGGGCCGATGGTCTCGGTGTCCGTAAACATCGCAAAGGCCCTGCCGCTGGAAAAGCGCCACACCTCTTTATCTCCCTTGTCCTTCACAATGAAATCATACCGCTGGGTAGAGTTGAAGTAGAGGACGATATTTTTCCCCGTGTGGTTAAAGACTCTGAGGCCTATTTCAATCGGCTCGCCGCGGGAATAAACCGGTTTGTCCGTGCTTAAGGTCATTCCGGCCCCGCTTTCTTTTGCGCACAGGGGTTTCGACGCGCCTTCCAAGAAGAGGAGGGTTGAAAAAATGTAAACCCCGGCAAGGATTATCCTCTTTGCCGGGGCGGTATTTTTACAGTAATTCCGCGTCCACGAGGTTTTCGGGGTTTGCATCGGGGTCGTTGCTAAAGCCTTTCGGCCCGGCCTGAGGGGCGCCTAAGTCTATAAGGGCCTGGCGGACGGAATAAACGCCCGCCGCATCGGTTGGTTTGCCGTGGGCCGCTATGTAGAGGGCGGCCGCACCCGCAACGTGGGGCGAGGCCATGCTCGTTCCGCTTAATGTCCGGTAGCCGGTATCCAACCATGTCGAAAGGATATTGACTCCGGGGGCCGCGAGGTCAATGGCCGCGCCGGAGGATGTTACCGGGTTTCCCGCAACCGCGGAGAGGCTGAAATTACTGACCGCGGCAAGGGTGTCGTCCGCGCCCCACGGTGTTGCCGGCCCCAGCCCTCCGGGAAGGCCGTCCGAATCCGCAAGAGCCGATACGGCCGCGACCTCCGGGTAGGCGGCGGGTATTGAGTCGTCGCCGGTGTTGAATATCCCGTCGCCCCCGTAAACGTTTTTGCCGCTATTGCCTGCGGCAACGACATATACTATCCCTCTCGCAACGCTTTTCTTTATGGCAAGCCTTAAGGCGTCGCTTCTTCCGGTGGCGCCCAGACTCATATTGGCAACTTCTATTTCATGTGCGTGCTGCGTAACCCAGTCTATCCCGGCTATCACGCCCGATATCATGCCGGAGCCATATCTGTTGAGCACCTTGACCGACCATATCCGTGCCCCTGGCGCAACCCCTACGACCCCGTAGCCGTTGTCCCTTGCCGCGGCTATGCCAGCGACATGGCTTCCGTGTCCGTTGTCGTCCACGCCGTCGGATTTTCCGGCGCCGGGGACGGTATAACCCTTGTAAAAGTATAGGTCCGGATGTGTCCTGCTTACCCCGGTGTCGATGACGGCTATATCCACGTTGACGCGCGAGGCTTCGCCGTCTATCCCGGCCGTCGGGCTTAAGTCCGCGTCCATCCGGTTAACCCCTGTGGGGAGTGTTTGCGCAATGGCATGGACATAGAGGTCCGGCTCTACAAACATCACCCGGGCGTCTTTTCTTAACGCCGTGAGGCTTTTTTCAGAGATGGATGCGGAAAACCCCCTGACCGCGCTCGTGTAGATATGCCCGGGGGTCAAGGCATACCTTGCTTCCATCGAGAGGGCGGCATCATGGGGGCTTGCCACACTATCCTTAAGAACCACTATAAACCGGCCAGGTATGCCCGGGCCGGCATGGCCGGCAAAGGCCCGGGCCGATACGAACAGCAGGGAGGTTATTGCCGAAAGCAGGAAGAAAAGTTTTAAGAATTTTTTAGGCATCTCTTGCCTCCATAAGACATATCGGATGAAATGCCGCCCTACTCTCAAGTATATAACTATTTCAGAAAAACTCAACCCCAAAATGAGTGTAACGCCAAAGTTGATTTAGGTTCCGAAAAACATTATCATATAAACGGCTCAGGGTCTTTCTGGCCGTACGCCGGCAGGGCTTGGTGAGTTTCACCCGTTCCCGGCAATGCGTTTTATCTTTGTCCGGATGGAACAAGGGCTTGTGCCTAAAAACCGCAGCACGCAAGAAGGTTTAACTTTGCGCAATACTTCTTTAATATCCTTCCTCGCGGCCGGTCTTCTCTGCGCGGCCGCGTCTTACGGCGCACTGCCTGCAAGCCCGTTTTTTTTCTACGTCACCACCGTTGCGGGGGAAGGCAAAAAGGGGTATCTGGACGGCAAGGGCATTCATTCGAGGTTTAACTGGCCCACCGGCGTTGCCGTTTCAGATGAAGGGGTGGTCTATGTGGCTGATTATTCCAATAACCTTATACGGAAGATAGACGCCTCGGGCAACGTCGCAACGCTTGCGGGCTCCGTAAGGGCCGGTTTCCACGACGGTAAAGGGAAAGAGGCGCTTTTTTGGGGGCCGGACAATATGACCATGGATTCTACAGGCAATCTCTTTGTGGCGGACGCCGATAACTTCAGTGTCCGTAAGATTACCCCTGCGGGGGCCGTAACTACGGTTGCCGGCAGCGCCGTCGCGGGATTGCGCGACGGCCCCTCTGCCGAGGCGATGTTCGGTTACCCGACCGGTATAGCCGTCGACGGACGCGGCGTTTTATACGTTGCGGACAGACGCGCCCATGCAATAAGGAAGATAATCCCAACCCCTGACGGCGGAAGGGTTGTAACCGTGGCCGGAGGCCGTGGGGCCGGCTATGCCGACGGGAAGGGGGCGGGGTCGCTTTTCCGGGAACCGGTTTCCCTCGCCGTGACCCCGGGGGGAGTTCTGTATGTTGCCGATTCCGGCAACAACGCCATAAGAAAGATAACCCCGGACTCCACCGTTACAACCATAGCCGGCGCAAGCATGCCGGGCTACAGGGACGGCAGCGGAAAGGAAGCGTTTTTTTCATGGCCCACCGGCATGGCATTGGACAGCCGTGGTAATATATACGTATGCGACTCTAATAACAACAAGATAAGGCGCATAACCCCGGAGGGCATTGTGAGCACGGCAGCAGGGGAACTCCTTCCGGGTTCTCTCGACGGATGGGGGCTTAAGTCCGGCTTTAATTTCCCTACCGCCGTAGCGGTGGATAGGGCCGGCAACATTTACGTCGCCGATTCCGGCAATAACAAGATAAGAAAGATAACTTACGGCGAGAGTAAAGAGGTAAACAGGCCGCTCTCGAACCCTGAGGGAATTGCAGCGTTGCTTTGGTGAAACTTAACCCGGATGCAGACATAGATTCCGGCCTCAACGATTCCGGCCTCAACGATTCCGGCCTCAACAAGGCTCAACTCGAGGCCGTAAACCACGGGGACGGCCCGCTCCTTGTCA
>JACRCB010000190.1 GCA_016219165.1 Deltaproteobacteria bacterium
GGGTTCTCTCAAACTCTCTCCAAAAATTTTCAGTTCTGGTGGGCACAGCCCACTCTAAAAGTCTTTGGAGGGGGTCTGGGGGAAACTTTCTACAGAAAGGTTCCCCCAGAAATGCTTTTTTCAGAGCTTCCTTAAGATATTTTCATCCGGAGGGTTCTTAAGCGCCTCAAGCCTTCGCCGGCAGAGGGTTAAGGGAAGGTTTCCGCCAGTATCTTGAGGAACCTTTCCATGTCCTCCGGATAAGGGGATGAAAACTCCATCTTCTCACTTGTCCTGGGGTGTATTATGCCGAGGGTTTTGGCATGGAGCAATTGCCCTCTTAATTCCTTTATCCGTCCGGTTATTTTTTCGGGGAGAGAGGAAGGCGGCGCCGTCTTTCCGTATACCGGGTCTCCCACCACAGGGTGTTTAAGGCTCTTAAGATGCACCCTTATCTGGTGGGTGCGGCCGGTCTCGGGAAGGGCCTCGAGGAGGGTAAAAAAGGGGTAGCGCCTGAGGACCCTGTAATGCGTTATTGCCCTGCGGGCCTTGCGCGTTTTCGCCGATATTTTTTTCCTGTCCGATATGTCTCTGCCTATGGGGAGCGCTATCGTGCCCTCGTTTTTTTCGACCCTTCCCCATACAAGCGCATGGTAGCGCCTTTCGGTAGAGTGTTCCTCGAATTGCCGGGAAAGGTTCATGTGGCTCAGGTTATTCTTTGCAACCACCAAAACCCCTGAGGTGTCCTTGTCGAGCCTGTGGACTATCCCCGGCCTTAGCGGCCCCCCGATATCCGAGAGCGATATGGCATGGTGGACGAGCCCGCCCGCCAGAGTCTCCCTCCTCCTCCCCGCCCCGGGATGGACCGTAAGGCCCCGCGGTTTGTTTATGACGATGATGTCTTCGTCTTCATAGATTATATCGAGGGGTATGGGTTCCGGCTCCAATACGGATGGGAGGGGAGGAGGGAGCGTTACGGTTATCGTCTCTCCCGGATGTATCTTCCTCGACGGCTTCGAGGGCGCATTGTCCACGAGTATGAGGCCGCGCTTAAGAAGCCCCTTTGCCGCGGAGCGGCTTACCTCGGGCAGTTTTTCGCTCAGAAAAAGGTCGAGCCTTTTTGAAGGTTCATCTTCCTTTACTATCAGGGTGAGGATTTTTTCCATTAAAAAACTTTTGAACGGGAGGCGGAGGCAATCCGATACGGAAAGAAAGAGGGGACTACCAGATTGACGACTCTATGTTGCCGTGCCTCTTTATGAGTATATCCACGATGGCCTTATTAAAGAAGTTCGTCTTTTTTCTGAGTTCCGGCGAGACGCGTTTTGCGTAAAGGTCCTCGCCCTCGCATATCTCCTTTTCGAGGATATGGAAGAGGGTGTCGTTTTTTATGCCCTCCTCTATCTTTTCCTCGTTATAAAGGGCTATGTCCGAGATTATCGTGCGCGCCAGCCTCGCGGCCGCGTCAGGCGTATCTATGATTTTCATCCGGCCCTTTTCCCTTTGAAATTTCCTTTATGAGGAATTCGGCGCTCAGATGCGCGTTCTCTCTTACGAGCATCTCAACCCTCTCCTGGTCCTCTTCGATGAATGCCGATATTATCTCCTCGTGCTGCCTTACGGAGGCGTGCATCCTCCCGGGCAGGGAGAGGGCGGTAATCCTGAAACGTTCGAATTGCTGCACTATCTGGTGGGCGATGGTGCAGAGTTTGTCGTTGCCGCACGCCCTGAGGAATGTCTCGTGGAACTGGTTGTCGAGTTTAAAGAACTCCTTTACGTCGTTATTTCCGGCGCAGCGCGTCATCTGCTGGTTGAGGCTTTTGAGCCTCTTTATCTCTTTCTCCGTAAACTTCTTGCAGGCCTCCCTTGCGGCATAGCCCTCGAGGAGGCTCTTTATGGCGTAGAAATCCTCGACGTCCTTCGGCGTTATGGGAGATACGATAGCCCCCTTTCTCGGCGCAACTGTTATGAACCCCTCGCTTTCGAGTTGCCTGAACGCCTCCCTTATGGGGGTCCGGCTGATGCCGAGACTCTCGGCTATCTCGTGTTCAGGGACCCTCTCCCCGGGCTTGAGCCTTCCTTTTATTACGGAGTCTTTTACAAACTCCACTATCCTCTCCCTTAATGTGAGCGGCCTCTCAAGAGGATAGTCCAAAATCTTTATTTTTTCCATATAGTTATGTATACTGTATCCAGCCCTGAAAGTCAAGGTTTTTTTCCGGTTTCTACAGTCCTCGTGCGCTCTTTTGCGGCGTTTACAGTTTGACAAAGGGTTTAGTCTCTGATATATAGGTGTAGGCGGAATATATCCCATTTTAACTTAAAAAACAATGAGTTACAATATGCCGAGAAAGATTTCTGCCTTTTTGATTCTTTTCTTCTTTTTTGTCCCGGCTGTCTATGCCGGCAACGGCGGACTGCCGCCTCATTTAAAAGACTTCTGGGCCGGGAGATTATCCGAGATGAGAGGCGTTAATGCGGGATTCAAGGTATCGGATGCCGTAACAAAAGGCGGTATCGTTTCCTCGGATGTCTGGTTCGTGGGGTACGGGGGAGTGAATATCCACGGGTATCTCGCCCGTCCGTCCGGCGCCCGTCCATCCGGCGTCCGTCCATCCGGCATCAGGGCAGTAAAGAAACTTCCGGCGGTTTTGCTTCTTCACGGTTACGGGGACTATGGCAGGCATTCATGGGCAGAGCGTTATGCAAGGATGGGGTTTATGGCGTTTGCGATAGATTTCAGGGGGCACGGGAAAAGCGGCGCTTATCCGGCGGGAGAAGAGGGGCTTATAACCGCCGGCATCGGGAATCCCTCCGATTATTTTATCGTCGGCTGCATACTCGACGCAATAAGGGCAATGGATTTTATGGAGACGCTGCCCGGTGTGGATAGAATCTATTTAAGCGGCAGTTCCATGGGCGGGGGGATTGCGATGATAGTCTCGGCGATAGACGGGCGGGTGAGGGCAATAAGCGCCGGCGTGCCGTTTCTTAACAATATAGCGGAAGGTATCAGCCACGCCGGTGGCGGGCCGTACATAGGATTAAGAAAATACATGGCCCGCCACCGTAACGAACCCCGTTCGAGTTCCGCCATGGCTACACTTGGCTTCGTGGATGTCTATAATTATGCCCCGTACATCAAAAAACCAGTCAACATCGGCATCGGGGGCGCGGATGCCATATGCCCGAAGAAGGGGATAGAATCGGTCGCCGGGAGGCTCCCGGAAGGCACGAAAAAACGCATCTACGAAGTAGAGAATGCCGGCCACGCGGTGCTCAAGGGCTGGCACGACCAGAATAACAAGTGGTTTTCGGAAAATTAGGGAAGCTCCGAAAAATTATCTTGAGAGAACCCGACCCATCCTTCGGATGGGTTCCCCGTAAAAAGGTTCTCTCAATCTCTCTCCAAAAATTTTCAGTTCTGGTGGGCGCAGCCCCCCCTAAAAGTCTTTGGAGGGGCAGGGCTCCCGTTGCTGCGCAGCAATTGCAACGGGAAGCGGGAAACTTTCCGACCCACCCTTCGGGTGGGTGCCCGAAGGTTCCCCCAGAAATACAATTTTTTCAGAGATTCATTAGGTTGCAGACGGGTATTTTCAAGGGGGAAGATTCCCGCAGGGAATTTTCCCCCCGGCGCCCCCCTCAATCCCCTTTAGAGAGGAGGATTATTGAACCTCTCCCAGATACTGCCGAAGGAACATATCCTCGTTGATTTCCACGCGAAGGACAACAAAGATGCCCTGATGAAAATGGTCTGCCTTATAGGCGGAAAGTGCGGGAGCGAAGAATCAATCAGGCAACTTTCCGACCATGAGAGCATAGACGGCGTTCTTTTAGGCACGGGTTCCGCCATATTCCATTCCATATCGGAGGATGTGGCCGATATAAAGGCAATCCTCGCAATCTCGCCCGCGGGCATCCCCCACCCGGAAAAGAAAAAAGGGAAGATACATATACTTTTTCTCATCATCTCGCCCATAAGGGAGAGCGGCACCCATCTGAAGATGCTATCGAAGGTGGAGGGGCTTCTCTTAAACAGGGCGTTCAGGCACCGCCTTCTCGCCGCAGGGACAAAGGTCGCGGCGGCGAAGGCTATAACACTTGAAGAAGGCATGAACAGGGATGCCTTCATACCTCTGGCCGCGGAAGAGATATTTGAAGAGTTCTCCACGGGCGAAAACGGCCTTTCCGACGCCGAGGCCGCAAAGAGGCTTGACGTCACCGGGCCGAATGTCATTAAGAGGATAAGGAAAGGCAGGCCCATCTATGATTTTCTCCGCAACCTTACAAACCTCTTCGCAATGCTTCTCTGGGCGGGCGGCGTCATGGCGTTTATCGCGGGCATGTCCGAACTGGGATGGGCGATATTCCTCGTCATCGTCATAAACGCCTCTTTCAGTTTCTGGCAGGAATACAAGGCGGAAAAGGCGGTTGAGGCCCTCCAGAGGCTATTGCCTGTGATTGTGAAGGTCCTGAGGGGGGGGATGGTGAAGGAGGCCGCCTCGGAGGGGCTCGTGCCGGGCGATGTCATTGTGCTCTCCGAAGGGGATAATGTGCCGGCCGACGGCAGGCTCATCCGCGCCGAAGACATGCGCGTAGACAACAGCCCCCTTACGGGAGAGTCAAGGCCGGTTTACAAGGTTGCGGAATCCGTAAGGGACGGAAAGAATTTTACATGGAGCGAGATGCCGAACTTCATATTCGCCGGCACAGGCGTCATGTCGGGCAGCGGGACGGCCGTTGTCACGGCAACGGGCATGGACACCGAGATAGGGAAAATCGCATACCTTACGCAGGCGTTGAAGGAGGAACGGAGCCCGCTCCAGAAGGAGATGGTGAAGGTAACGAAGACGGTAACATTCATAGCGCTCTCTACCGGCCTTATATTCTTCGGCCTGGGCAGGGTCATGGGCGGGCTTTCCCTCATGGAGAGTTTTATCTTTGCCGTGGGGATAATAGTCGCGAACGTGCCGGAGGGGCTTTTGCCGACCGTTTCGCTCTCTCTGGCCATGGGGGTTCAGAGGATGGCGGGGAAAAGGGCGATAGTCAAGAAACTCTCTTCCGTGGAAACGCTCGGGTGCACGACGGTTATATGCACCGACAAGACCGGAACCCTTACCTCCAACCAGATGTGCGTTAAAAGGTTATGGACAAACGGGAAGACAATCGACGTTGAAGGCGCGGGATATGAACCAAAGGGTGTTTTCGTCATGGAAGGGAAAACGCTCGGCAGAGACGGGTTGGAAGGGGAGGGTGTCATGGAACTCCTCATGGCCGCCATCCTCTGCAATAACGCCCGCGTCGTTCCTCCGTCTTTGGATAAGCCTTTATGGTCGGTCCTGGGCGACCCTACCGAGGGAGCGCTCGTTGTTTGCGCGATGAAGGCTGGGCTTAAACCAGACGAA
>JACRCB010000191.1 GCA_016219165.1 Deltaproteobacteria bacterium
CAATGACGGAGAGAAGACGTCATTGCGAGGAGCGGTTTTCCGTGGTTGAGAGGCAAAGCCGAAGCAAACCCGGAGATTCCTCGCTACGCTCGGAACAGGCTCCGCAATCCCCTCCGGATAAAGGATGAGATTGCTTCGCTTCGCTCGCAATGACAGGAAAAGAGGGGTTCGCAATGTCATACCATAAAGAAATATCATACCATGAAGAAAGGTGAATGAGATGAAGGTACAGGTTGAGGATGTAAGCGCGGGGAAAAAGAGGCTCTCCATAGAGGTGGGCGCGGACGAGGTCTCGAATGTAATCAAAGAGGCCTACGGGACATTCGCAAAGGAGGCCGAGCTCGAGGGTTTCAGGAAGGGCAAGGTCCCCGAGAATATCCTGAGGCAGAAGTTCGGCAAGGAGATAATGGGAGAGGCGGGGTCGAAACTCATAGACAGGACCTATCCCGGGGCGATTAAGGAAAAGGGGCTTAAGCCGCTATGTCCGCCCACCATCGCGGTCGAGAGACTCGAGGAGGGAAGCCCGTTCCTCTACAGCGCCATCGTGGACGTGAGGCCGGAGATAGAGGTCCTCGGCTGGAGGGATATAAAGATTGAAAAGAGGCCGGTGGATGTGACGGAAGAAGAGGTCGCGAGGGACCTCGAGGCCCTGCGGGAAAGGCACCGCGAGTTCAAGGAGACCCAAACTCCGGCCAGAGACGGGGACATGGTGACGGTTGACATAGACTGCATGCTCGACGGCAATGTGTTGAAAGGGAAAGGGATTAAAAAGCATACCTTCATCGTGGGCGAAGGCACGCGTTTCCCCGAACTGGAGGAATCGGTAAGAGGGGTGGCGGCCGGGGGGAAATGCGAATTCAAAAAGAGTTTCCCGTCCGGCTACCACGATAAGGACCTTGCCGGCAAAGAGCCTGCGTTCATTGTTTCGGTAACGACGGTCAAGGAGAAGTTGCTGCCCCCGCTCGATTCGGAGTTTGCAAAAGACCTGTCCTGCGAGAATATAGACGACCTCAAAGGCAAGTTAAAGGAGGAGATTAAGAGGGTCAAGGAGAAGGCTGATATGGATAGAATCAGGAAGGAGGTCATGGAAAGGCTCCTCAACGAAAACCCCTTTGAAGTGCCGGACGCCCTCGTTGACAGATACTATGTCCAGATAATGAGCAATATAGTCGACGGCGTCAGGATGGGGGTCGTGAACCCCCGCGACTGGAATATCTCTTCCCCCGAGGCAAAGGCGAAGTACAAGGAGATGGCGGCAAGGCAGGCAAGGGGCGATATAATCCTCGATATAATCGCGGACAGGGAAGGCATAGGCGTAAACGAAGAAGAGGTCAATAAGACCGTCGCGGACATGGGCAGGGCAAAGGGCGAATCAGGCGATGCCGTCATGGCGAAACTCAAGCGCGACGGCACCCTCTCAATGCTTAAGGAGGGGATAAGAAGGGAGAAGACGGCCGAGATGATAATCGAGGGCGGGAGGCTGACAGCGCCTTAGCAGGCCGACACAACCCTGAAACAAGTTCAGGGCAGGCTCTTCGGATGGGTTCCCCGAAAAGTCCGGTATTGTCGCTGCGAGGGAGCCATTTTTGTCGTTGCGAGCGACTGAAAGGAGCGAAGCAATCTCATCCTTATCAAGCGAGAGATTGCTTCCCCCTCGCCCTGCTCGGTGTCGCAATGACGGTAATCTTAAGTTTTCAGCAACCTCTTGGACGCGCGGGCGGCCGCCCGTGATTCCTTTGAGGCCGCAAAAAAAACGAAAGGGGAGAATATGCTCGTTCCGATAGTGATTGAACAGAGTGGCCGCGGGGAGAGGGCCTATGACATCTACTCGAGGCTTCTGAAAGACCGGATAATATTCCTTGGAACCCAGGTCGAAGACAACGTTGCGAACCTCGTCATAGCGCAGCTCTTATTCCTCGAATCCGAAGACCCGGAAAAAGAAATCCACCTTTACATAAATTCCCCGGGCGGGACCGTGAGCGCCGGGCTTGCCATATACGATACGATGCAGTATGTAAAACCCGACGTCTCCACCATATGCATGGGGCAGGCCGCGAGCATGGGCGCGCTCCTCCTGTCCGGCGGGGCGCCTAAAAAAAGGTTTGCGCTCCCCCATTCGAGAATCCTCATACACCAGCCCCTCGGGGGCGCCCAGGGTCAGGCTACCGACATAGACATACAGGCAAAGGAGATATTGAGAATCAGGGATGAACTCTCAATGATACTGGCAAGGCACACGGGGCAGCCGCTTGAGAAGATACACAGGGATACGGAAAGGGATTTTTATATGACTGGCGAACAGGCAAAGGCGTATGGTATAATAGACACCGTTATCGAGAAAAGGATAGGGTAACTTACGGAGGATTAAATGGCCGAAAAGAAGAGAGGGGATTATCTTACGTGCTCCTTCTGCAACAAAAGGCAGGACGAGGTCAGGAAACTCGTCGCCGGCCCCATGGTCTATATCTGCGACGAGTGCATCGGCCTGTGCAACGACATTATCGCGGAGGAGTATGAAAAAGACGATATAAGGAAAAAAACGCGCACGGTCCCCAAACCCGTTGAGATAAAGAAGATACTCGATGAGTATGTGATAGGGCAGGACTATGCAAAAAAGGTCCTCTCCGTAGCCGTATACAACCACTATAAGAGGATAGAGAGCAGGGTCTCGCTCGGGAACGTCGAGATACAGAAAAGCAACATCCTGCTCCTCGGCCCCACGGGAAGCGGAAAAACGCTCCTTGCCCAAACGCTCGCGAAGCTCCTTAATGTGCCTTTCACCATAGCGGATGCGACAACGCTCACGGAGGCGGGTTACGTGGGGGAGGACGTGGAGAATATAATACTCGCCCTCCTGCAGAACGCGGAATACGACATCGAGAAGTGTCAGAAGGGCATAGTCTACATAGACGAGATAGATAAGATCGCCCGTAAGGGCGACAGCCCCTCGATAACGAGGGACGTATCGGGCGAAGGGGTGCAGCAGGCGCTCTTGAAGATAATAGAGGGGACGGTTGCCAACGTCCCCCCCAAAGGCGGGAGAAAGCACCCGCAGCAGGAGTTCCTGCAGGTCGACACCACAAACATACTTTTTATCTGCGGCGGGGCATTCGTGGGCATAGAGAATATCGTGCGCCAGAGGATAGGCAAAAGAACACTCGGCTTCCATGCGGAGATGAAGGGGGGCGAGAGGAAAAACCTCTCCGAAGTGCTCCACAAGGTGGCGCCCGAGGACATTATGAAGTACGGGATGATACCGGAGTTTATGGGAAGACTGCCGGTCATCGCGGTATTGGATGAACTCGACGAGAAGAGCCTTGTAAGGATACTTACCGAACCGCGAAACGCCCTTGTCAGGCAGTACCAGAAACTCTTCGAATTCGAGAAGGTAAGGCTGAAATTCACGGACGGGGCCCTTGCCGCGCTCGCGAGAGAGGCGATGAAGAGAAAGACGGGGGCAAGGGGCTTAAGGAGCATTCTGGAGACATCCATGCTCGACACGATGTACGACCTCCCCACCCAGTCGAATACGAAAGAGTGCATCGTGAACGAGGATTGCATACTGGGCAGGGGTAAACCCATATTCATCTACGAAAGCCCCGGCAGCGATGTCGAGACCGGCAGCGACGTTGAGACGGCTTGAGGGAACCTTATAAGGAAGCTCTGAAAAATTGTATTTTTGGGGGAACCTTTCTGTAGAAAGTTTCCCCCAGACCCCCTCCAAAGACTTTTAGAGTGGGCTGTGCCCACCAGAACTGCAAATTTTTGGAGAGAGTTTGAGAGAACCTTTTTCTAAAAAGGTTCTCTCAAAGAATTTTTCAGCATCCCGTTAAATTAACAGGAAATATCCGGACGTGTCAAGGAAAGGAAAGAAGGAAAGCAATATTTGAGTCCCGCCGCTCTTTATGGTAATTTGTTTCCATGTCCCGTCTCAGGGAAAGAGACTGCGCGGAAAGAAACGGCATAAGATACTTCTGGCTCGGCCAGTCGACCATAAGGATTGCGACCGCGGACGGATTCATTATATACACTGACCCTGTGATGCTCGATGAAAATGCCCCGAAGGCTGACCTTATACTCATAACCCACCATCACGTCGACCACTGCCTGCCCGAATACGTGGCCGCAATAAGGGCGGAGAAGACAAGACTCGCCGCATTCCACCCGAGTTACCTCAAATACTGCGTTGAGGACATAAAAGGGGTGAGGACGGTAAAGATAGGGGAGAGTGTGGAACTCTCGGGAGTAAAGGTTACAGGGGTCGAGGCATATACAAAGAGGGGTTTCCACACAAAGGGCGAGGGATGCGGGTTTTTGATGGAAGTCCGGGGGCAAAGGATATATTTCAGCGGGGACAGCGCCGCGATAAAGGAAATGGAGGAACTGAAAGATATAGATACCGCGATAGTCTCTCTTTGCGACAACATAGCCGCCATAGAGCCGCTTGAGATAATAGAGGCGGTAAAAAAGATGAGGCCGAAACTTTTTATCCCCGTGCATTTCACGCCCATTGGCCAGCCGGACCCGGTCGTAAAGGAAGGGACGTTCGCGACAAAAGACCCGAGGTTTTTTACGAGAAAAGAAGACCCGTTCAGATTTATCCCCTTTTTTGAAGGAACTGGCATTGAATTTGTGATACTTAAGATGCTCGGCAGATATGAGACGCGGTAAAAGGGTATAAGGAATCTCTGAAAAAGTATATTGAGAGAACCTTTTTGTAAAAAGTTTCTCTCAAACTCTCTACAAAAACTTCTAAACTACCCCCTGCCGCACCCCCGAAAGGGGGTGCGGCAGGAGGAAACTAAAAATCTTTGGAAAGGGGTTTTGGGGAAACCTTTCTACAGAAAGGTTTCCCCAAAAATGCTTTTTTAAGAGTTTCCTTAACTTTTCCCATAGGCGTGTCGAACAGAGGAGGAAAAATGTTTTCAAAAGCCGTTGAAAAGGTTGAAAGGTTCATCCGTCCGGTCGTTATCTCAAAGCGTTACTATAGCGGAGAGGTGGAGACCAACGGGGGCACTATCACGGTCGTTAACAAAGAGGGGTGGTTTTTGAGCGCGGCCCATCTCTTCGAGGTCGTCCCCCTCTTTAAGAAACATACCCAGGAGGCGGCCGAACAAACGGCAAAGATAGAGGAATTGAGAAAAGAGGATACGAAATCCGGCAGGAGGGAACTAAAGAGACTGCGCCCCAACCCCGGCTGGATAACGGTATACTCCATATGGACGGGCAAAGACGACCAGAAGATTGTTGATATGAACGTCGTGCCGGAGGCCGATATCCTCATAGGGAGGCTCGAACCTTTCGACCCCGCGGACGTTGCAGAGTATCCCGTGTTTAAAGACCCCAAGGGGCCGCTTAAGATAGGGACGAGCCTCTGTAAGATAGGTTTTGCCTTTCCCGAAATCAAGGCGGATTACGACCCTGCCGCGAACAAGTTCAACGTCAATTTCCAGAACCTCGTCCCCTTCCCTCTGGACGGCATATATACGAGGAATATCCTCTTTAAAACCCCGGAGGAACGCAATATCGAGGTAAAATTCATCGAGACGTCCTCCGCGGGGCTCAGGGGCCAGAGCGGAGGCCCGGTATTCGACAGGGAGGGGATTGTCTGGGGGATACAGAGTTACACGGCCCACATACCTCTGGACTTCCATCCCGCGATAGAAAGGGAGGGGAAAAGGGTTGAAGAGAATCAGTTCCTAAACGTAAGCTGGGCGATACACCCGGACGTGACGGCAAAGTTCCTGATTGGAAAAGGGGTAAAATTCTCTACCGGGGGGTGACACGGCAGGCCTTTTTGCAAATGGTTTCCCGTGCCCTTCACGGACAAAAGGGGGGATTTAAAGTTGCAGGAACCCGACCCATCCTTTGGATGGGTTCCCCGCAAAAAGTTCCTGCTATAAATTGCCATGCTTTTCAATTCAGGCGAGTTCCTATTTTTCTTCATATTCGTCTACGGGCTGTACCTTCTCTCTTCGCACAGGTGGCAGAACTACCTCCTCCTTGCGGCGAGTTACCTCTTTTACGGCTCATGGGACTGGCGTTTCCTCATACTGATTCTTTTCTCAACCGTCGTTGATTACACGGCCGCAATCTATATAGACAGGGCAAGGGAGAAGGGGATTGAGAAGAGGGCGAAGGCGTGGCTCCTTTTGAGCGTATCCACCAACCTCGGGCTCCTCGGGTTCTTCAAATACTATAACTTCTTCGCGGGAAGCCTCATGGACCTTGCGGGAAGGTTCGGCGTCTCACTCTCCCCGTTCACGCTCAATATAATACTTCCCGCGGGGATATCGTTCTACACCTTCCAGGCCATGAGTTACACGATAGACGTTTACAGGGGGAGACAAACGCCCTGCAAGAGCCTCCCGGACTTCACCCTGTTCGTAGCGTTCTTCCCTCAGTTGATGGCGGGCCCCATAGAGAGGGCGAAGGAACTGCTGCCGCAGATAGAAAACCCCAGGCGCGTAACGCAGGAGGACCTTATCGACGGCGGCTGGCTCATACTCTGGGGGCTTTTTAAAAAGGTCTTCATAGCGGACAACCTCGCGCCTTACACTTACTGGGCATTCACCATGAACCGCGCGCAGACCTCCAGCGACCTCTATATTGCATCCATTGCGTTCGTCATACGTTTTTATTGCGATTTCTCCGGCTATTCCGACATGGCGCTAGGGCTGGGCAGGTTTTTCGGGGTGCGGCTCCACCGCAATTTCTACCTGCCCTACTTTTCGAGCAACCCCACGGAATTCTGGAACAGGTGGCACATAACGCTCTCAAGGTGGTTCAGGGACTATGTCTACGGCCCCATAAGAAAAGAGTTCTCCGCCTACGGCGCAAAGACATGGGCGGTCCTGCCCACGATGTTTTTAGTGGGCCTGTGGCACGGAGCGAACTGGACGTTCGTTGTCTGGGGGACGCTCTGGGGGGCCGCACTCCTTGTCCACAGGCTCATTCAGCCTCGTCTTGCCTCATTCGAGGAGCGGAACCCCGGAACCGGCAGGTTCATGAAATGGGGCGGGACCATACTTACCTTCCATATGTGGATTGTCATAGGGCTTTTCTTCGTAAACACCAACGTCCATGAGAGTTTTTCAGACGTCTGTCTGCTTTTCAGCGGGTTTTCCGCATCGAGGTATTCGAAAAAAGACCTTTATACCGTCCTTTATTATTCATGGCCGCTGGTCCTCATGCAATTCGCCCAGAACCGGTACGGAGACCTCGACGTGCTGAAGAGATTGTCCCTGCCTTTGAGGGTCGTTATCTATTGCGCATTGCTTGTATTGCTGATGGTGAACGGAGCGGAGCATGAACAGGAATTCATCTATTTCCAGTTTTAGGGTCTTCGCGGCCCCGCTCTGCGTAACCGGCATTTTTCTGCTGGCGGAGATTTTCTTCCGGCTTACATACTTCGGGCTCCCGTCCATTATCCACCCCACGGAATATACGCCCGTTGTCCTGGCTCACTCTTCGATAATCGAGGGGGACGATAATCCGGCCATAGGCCACCGCCTCAAGCCGGACATAAAAGGTCATTACCAGGGCGCCGAGTTCTCGACCAACAGGTACGGGTTCAGGGAACGGGACGTTACCCTTGAGAAACCTCCGGGGGTCGTCCGTATCGCGGTCATGGGGCATTCAATCACCATGGGCGCAGGGGTGAACGACGAAGAGGTCTACACCAGAATCCTTCAGACGATGCTCGACCGCGCCTACCCGGGCCGTTACGAGGTGCTTAACTTCGCCACAGGCGGTTACACGCTCCATCAGGTCCGTGTCCGCTATGAATTTCTGGCAAAGCCCTTCTCTCCGGACATAATCATGTTCCCGGTCTATTACGATGAATTCGTAAGGCCCGGCGCCATCCTTCCCTACGACCTTTCCTCAAAGAGGCAGGGGTGGGCGGAACTTCGCGGAAACTATGTCGAACACCTCTTCATCTACCGCGCGCTGAGGAAGGTATTCAAGGACATGACCGCGAAAAATATCTCGATAGACTGGCAGAAACGCGGCCGCAAGACAGGCAAAAGCAGTGTGCCCGGCGCCAGGATATTGGAAGACTTCCTCGAAAAACGCCGGGCGGAAAATATCCCGGTAATAATGCTCGGCCTTCCGCGCTTGAAGGAAAAATATTCCGGGAAACTGTCCGACTATTACAACGAAAGGTTCAGGGGCATGCCCGGGGCCTACTTCATAGACACCTCTGCCGCGTTGAAAGGCAGGATAAACCCGAAGGATTACATCTATTTCGGCGACACACACCCCAATGCAACGGTCCACCGCCTCTACGCCGAGGCCGTGTATGACCAGCTCGTCCCTATGCTTCCGGCAATAGAAGAAAACCTCAAAAAGCCGGCCATGGTCCCGAGCGCAAGGCAATCCAGAACGCCCTGAAAACACATCGGGGGAAACTTCATGCGGAAAGTTTCCCCCGATGACAAAACTGGCGCGCCCGGAGGGAGTCGAACCCCCAACCTGCGGATTCGTAGTCCGACGCTCTATCCAGTTGAGCTACGGGCGCTTTCTCCTTCCAAAAATTTTCCAACCCAAATACTGGCGGACCCGTCAAAAATCCTAAAAATTTTTGCCGGGGTCTCGCCGCTTTTTGCGAAGCAAAAAGTGGCGGAGAGGGGGGGATTCGAACCCCCGGTAGGGTTTTACCCCTACAACTGCTTAGCAGGCAGCTGCCTTCAGCCGCTCGGCCACCTCTCCAACTGGTATCCGTTATTCTTATCACGGCTTTACACCATAATCAAGCAAAGAAGAGGACTTGACTTAACCGCGGCTTACTGATATTCTCTTAATTAATTAGGCTGCTGGGGGAGCCCGCGCTGAAAAGGGCTGAGAAAGAAAACCCTTGGAACCTGACCTGGATAATACCAGCGTATGGAAGTGGCTAAATTCCACCGGGCCTTGAAAGACCGGCCCCATTCAACCGAAGCCGCCATTTCTCTGGCGGCTTTTTGTTTTACGGAAAGATTATGATAGTCGACACGCGCAACATCGCCGCACTCCTCAAGGAATCGAAAGAGCCGGGCGAAAAGACCCTTTCCCTCATTCTAAAAAAAGCGGAAAAGGGGAAAGGGCTGGGGCTCGACGAATCCGCAATACTCCTTTCTATAAAAGACCCGTTCCATCTGCAATTACTCTGCGATAAGGCGGGCGAGGTAAAGCAGAAAATCTTCGGCAGAAGGGTCGTCCTGTTTGCGCCCCTTTACCTTTCAAACTTCTGCAAGAACGCGTGCCTTTACTGCGGGTTCAGGAGCGCGAACCAAGGACTGAAGAGAAAGGCGCTTGACGAAGAAGAGGTCGTGCGCGAGGCAAAGGCCCTCGAAAAGATGGGCTTTAAGAGAATACTTCTCGTAACAGGGGAAGACCCTCAAAGGGGCGTGGATTACATAGTCCGGAGCGTGCGGGCGATATACGAAAACACGGGGATAAGGATAATCCACGTAAACGCCCCCCCAACGGATGTCCCGGAACTTAAGGAACTGAAAAAGAGCGGCGTCGGGGTGTATCAGGCCTTTCAGGAGACATACCACCGCTTGACCTACGAATCCATGCACCCCGCCGGGCCGAAAAAAGACTACAACTACAGGATTGCGGTGATGGACAGGGCATTCGCCGCCGGGTTCAACGACGTGGGTATAGGGGCGCTGCTCGGCCTTTATGATTTCAGGTTCGATTGCCTCTCCACCATAGCCCATTCAAAGCATCTCTTTGAGAATTTCAAGACCCATGCCCATACCATATCCGTGCCGAGGCTCAGGCCGGCACAGGGCTCTTCCTTGGAATCTTTGGATTC
>JACRCB010000193.1 GCA_016219165.1 Deltaproteobacteria bacterium
ACTTGACAAAGAAATGCAAAGATAATATTCTTATTGATTTAAAAGAGCTTTTTGAAGACCCGTTGGCGATATTGAAATATCTTGAAAATGACCTCGAGGCCCCTGTAACCGCAAGATACCCATGCATCAAGGGGTTGAAGGGTCTATTAAAGGAAAGAGGGGCTTCAGGCGCGCTTATGAGCGGAAGCGGCCCCACCGTGTTCGGGATATTTTCTGAACGCATTGATGCGGAAAGGGTCTGCGCGGACATAAGGCAAAGGCTCGGACCCCCGCATAGAATTTTTCTTGTCAGGGGTCTTTAACGGCAGGGAGAACCTTTTCGCAAGAAGGTTTCCCGGGAGTCAAATCTTTTCACGAAAAGTTTTCACTGGGATTTGGGGCGTGGCCAAGCGGAAAGGCACGGGGTTTTGGTCCCCGCCTCCGGAGGTTCGAATCCTCCCGCCCCAACCATAAGATTGGGAAGCCTTTATACGGAAAGTTTTTATCATAAGGAGAACCGGAAGTTGCTCGAGAAGATAAAGGTGTTCGGCGGCACCTCTAACGCTCCCCTGGCGCGGGACATATGTAAAAGTCTCGGGATTGCGCCCGGAAAATCCGAGGTCAAGCGTTTCAGCGACGGGGAGATATGCGTCGACATCCGTGAGAGTGTGAGGGGGATGGACGTATATGTCGTTCAGTCAACATCCCCTCCGGCCAACGACAACCTGATGGAACTTCTGATAACGCTCGATGCGTTGAAGAGGGCGTCCTCAGGCAGTATTACGGCGGTTATACCGTATTACGGTTACGCAAGGCAGGACAGGAAGGTGGCGCCGCGCACCCCGATATCCGCAAAACTCGTGGCGGACCTCCTTACAGTTGCGGGCGCCATGAGGGTCGTGTGCGTTGACCTCCATGCCGGGCAGATACAGGGGTTTTTCAATATCCCGGTCGACAATATCTACGCAACCCCCATCCTTCTCAGGTATATAAAGGATAATTTCAAAGACGAGGTGGTCATAGTTTCGCCGGACGCCGGCGGGGTGGAGCGTGCAAGGGCGTTTGCAAAGCGGCTCAGTTCAGGGCTTGCCATAGTGGACAAAAGGCGCCCTTCGACGAATGTATCGGAGGTGATGAATGTCATCGGGGAGGTCAAGGGCAAGGTGGCGATACTTTTAGACGACATGGTCGATACGGCCGGGACGTTGACGCAGGCCGCTCTTGCGCTTAAAGAGCGCGGCGCGAAAAAGGTATACGCCTGCTGCACCCATGCGGTGCTTTCAGGCCCTGCCATCGAAAGGATAGATAAATCCTCGATAGCCGAGGTAGTGGTTACGGATACGATTATGAAGAGGAAGGAAAATACCTCGATGAAACTGAGATACCTCCCTATAGGAGAGTTTCTTGCGGAGGCCATAAAGAGGATACACCTCGGTGAATCCGTAAGTTCTCTTTTTATTTGAAGGGGCGGCAAGGTTTAAGGGTATCGTTAGGGCAACCCCTTTTGTAAATGGTTTCTTAAGAAAGAAGGAGGATGTAAATGGAACAGGTAGACATGACGGCATGGCCGAGGAAGGAATTGGGAAAGGGGGCGTGCGGAAGGCTCAGGAAAGAGGGTCTTATCCCGGCCGTTCTTTACGGCCCGGGAATGGATGAAAACTTCTATTTAAAACTCAATACAAGAGACGTTGAGAAATCCCTCTCCACCCACTCAAGCGGCAATATGCTCGTAAATCTCAAGGTCGAGGGCGAAAGGGACAGGACCGTTATGTTCAAAACCCTCACAAGGGACCCAATAAGGGACACTATCGAGCACATAGACCTCCTCAACATCATTATGGACCGGAAGGTCATAGCGGAGATTCCGGTCGTCATCACGGGCAGGGCTATCGGGGTCGTGGACGGCGGTATATTACAGCATGAGACCCGTAAGTTGAGGGTGGAGTGCCTGCCCCTCCAGATACCGGATAAGATAGAGGTCGACGTGACTGGGCTCGCCATAGGGGATTCCATACATGTAAGGGACCTTAGTCTGCCCGAGGGCATCAGGATAAAAGACGATGAAGGCACAACCATTGCGCTTGTCTCCGCACCGGCCGCCGAGGTAGAGGTCAAACCCGCCGTGGCAGAGGTTCCTCTCGAGGCCACGCCGGCTGAGGGCGCCGAAAAGGCTGAAAAGCCGGAGAAGGGCGAGAAAGAGACCGGGAACGAAAAAGAATAAGACGTATGCTTGCAGTCATAGGGCTCGGCAAT
>JACRCB010000195.1 GCA_016219165.1 Deltaproteobacteria bacterium
AAAAACTTTGAATAACCCCGCCATAAATGGCGGTGATTATCTCGCCCGTCCATGGGCTCGACCCTGCGGGGGGGTGCCCGTGGATGGGTACCCCGCGCCGCTAAAGCGACGAGATTGCGGCCTGTCTGCGTGCGACGCACAGGCAGGCGGGCACCCCATTCAACCGCGCATTATGCATATAAATATTTCACGCGGGAGTTAAGTCACGGCAGACAGATATTATATAGGCGGGTAATCCGCAGGAAACTGCCGCTTGCAGACTTTTTACGGGGAACCCATCCAAAGAGCCTGCCCTGAACATGTTTCAGGGATGGGTCTGGTTTTCACCGGCCTGCACAAAATTTACTCAACCCTGCCTTAAAAAAAATCATTTCCGCGGCCAAACCTCTTAAAAACCCGTATAAAGGGCTGGCATGGCTTTTGCTTTATACCAAAAGGCGAAGGGAAGGCGCTTAAGGATAATTCCAGGATGAAGGACTTAAAAAAAGCGGCTATAGTGGACGACGAACCTTCGGAGAGATTTGTGCTGAGGGGGCTTCTTGAAGAAAGGGGCTGGGAGGTCGTGGGCGAGGGTGCGGACGGGAAAGACGCGCTCAAGATATGCGTTGAGACGAGACCGGATGTCTTGATAATGGACGTAAATATGCCGGGTAAAGACGGGATACAGGCCGCCGGCGATATACACGCGCAGTGCCCGACCCCGATTGTGCTCCTTACCGGAAAGGAGGATGAAAATGCGGTGAAACTGGCCGCAAAGGCCGGGGTTAAGGCATATCTCGTAAAACCCGTAAGGGAAGATGAACTCTTTGCCGCGATAGAATTGGCCGCCTCGCAGTTCATGGAATTCGAGAGACTCAGAAAAGAGAACATATATCTTAAGAACGCACTGGAGACGCGAAAGGTGGTGGAGAGGGCAAAAGGGTTACTGATGAAAAAGGAAAAGATGACGGAAGAGGGCGCGTATTCGAAAATCCAGAAGATAAGCATGGATAGAAGGATTTCCATGAAAGAGGTGGCGGAGATAATCATATCTACGCTTAACGGGGAGGGACCTCAACCGAACCATGTGCCGAAACACGGGAAATAGAAAAAGGGTGCCCAAAAAGGCGGTCGTAGTCCAGCACGTTCCCCATGAGGGATTGGGCAGTCTCGGGCCGTTCCTTAAGCAGGCGGGGATAGAGGCCGAATACATCAGGACATACAGGGGGGAAAAGGTTCCCCGCTGTATTGGAACCGGGGCGGAAAAGGACACCGTCCTCATAGTCCTCGGCGGACCGATGGGCGCCTACGAAGACGATAAGTACCCATTCCTGAAGGACGAACTCCGCCTTATAGAGTCTGCCCTTAAAAACGGTTCTCCTGCCCTCGGCATATGCCTTGGCTCTCAACTCATGGCAAGGGCCGCGGGAGCGGAGGTCTATCCCGGTAAAGCCAAAGAGATAGGCTGGTACACGTTAAGGCTTACGGAAGAGGGCAAAAGGGACAGGCTGTTTGTGGGGCTTCCGGACGAGATGGACGTGTTCCAGTGGCACGGCGATACGTTCGATGTGCCTTTTCGCGGGGTTCTCCTTGCCTCGAGCGACCTTTTCCCCAACCAGTTGCTTAAGTTAGGAAAACGGGCATACGCCATCCAGTTCCATCTCGAGGTTACAGGGGCCATGGTGGATAGTTGGCTCCGTGAAAACAAAGAAGAGATTGAAGCCCTCAAGGGCAAAATAAGTCCGAAAGCGGTAGAGGAAGAGACTTCCTCGAAGATTGCAACGCTTCGCCGCCGTGGCGAGGCGGTGTTTTCAAGGTTTTTAAGGCTGTAGTATCTGAATTCTTTTCGGGGTTACAAAGACGTAACCCCGAACTTTTAAGTTACGGCAAAAACGCCGTTTCCCGAAAGGGGGTGCATTGAGGGCAGGCCCCCTTCGACGGTCTTCAAAAACATACCAAAAAGGAGGAGAAAGATGAAGATGAAGAGGTTAATCCCGGCAGTGGTAATCTCAGCGGCAATACTGGCCGGAGGGATGTGGAATAAGGCGCTGGCGACACCTTCTACGACTTACTGGACGCCGGCGGTGAGCGATGTGCAACCATACGGGGTTTTGCACCTCGGCATAGACAACTACTTTACCGTTGCAAAGAGGAGTAACAGCGCGGACCTGCCAACGGACGTCGGGCTTACTATCGGGGTCCTTCCATACGATAAGATTCAACTCGAGATAGGCATCGACTGGTTCGAGCCCTCCACTGACCCGCTCTATTTCAACGCAAAGCTCGGAACCCCGGAGGGCGCCCTTTTCGAAGGCTCTCCGGCAATCAACCTCGGGATATTTAACGCGGGGGCCGACAGTAAAACAAGCGACGGGGACGGACGGACCGACTTCAATATCGTGGACCTGATAGTCGGGAAAACACTGCCCGCTAACCTCGGAAGGGTCCATGTGGGCGTATATCAGGGCAAAAAAACCGTGCTTGTGGACAAAAACGGCAGCAAGGAGAATACCGGCTTCATGGTCGGCTATGACAAGGGCTTCATGCCCGCAAAGGACGATAAGGGCGAATACAGCAAATGGGTTGTAGCCGCGGATTATGCGAGCGGGGATAACGCGATAGGCGGCGGCGGCA
>JACRCB010000192.1 GCA_016219165.1 Deltaproteobacteria bacterium
ACAATGCCCCGCGCGGAGGCGCTCGTCGCGGTCTCAAAGGCCGTCAATTACCTCGGCAACGGGCTTTTCCTAATCGCGGTCACGGCGGTTATCTACGGCGCGGGCCGCTTCTTAAAAAAAGAAAAACTTAAAAACGCGGGCAGGGAGGGTTTTTTTTCGGTGGCCCTCGCGGGCATCGCCGTCAATATACTCAAGGCCGCCTTCGAAAGGCCGAGGATGAACTACCACGGTTTTTCCATAATGACGCTCCTTGAAAACCCCTCGTTCTTTGACCCCATGAAAAGACTCGACTCCTTCCCGTCCGGGCACACCTCCGTAAGTTTTGCATTTGCATCCGCGCTCTCCTCCATCTACCCTCAACTCGGTTTCCTCCTTTATCCCCTCGCTTTCCTCGTGGCCCTGGCGCGGGTATACCTCACATCCCACTATCCCACGGATACGGTCGCGGGCGTTATGGTCGGGTTGGGCGCGGCCTATGTGCTCGCCCGGCGGAGTAAAGAAAGGGAGACGCCCGTAAAAGGGGCGCTTTTTTTCCTTATCGTCTTCATATCATTTCTTAAACTCGGGAGTTTCCTCCTCTTCGACCTCGATGAGGCCGTATTCTCGGTGGCCGCGAGGGAGATGCTCTACCGGGGCAGCCTGCTGACCCCTACCTATAATATGCTTGCGAGGTTCGACAAACCGATACTTTTCTACTGGCTCCTTATTTCGTCATTCACTCTTTTCGGCGCGACCGAATTTGCCGCGAGATTTTTCCCGGCCGCCTTCGGGGTCATGCTTTCCGTCATGACGTTTTCTTTTGTAAAACGCATGAAGGGTTTTAGATGCGCCGCATGGTCAACCGTCGTCATCGTGCTGAATATCGCCTACCTCACCTACACCCACGCGGCGATAACGGACATGCCTCTGACGTTCTTTATAAGCGCGTCCCTCTATTCATTCTATGCGGGC
The DNA here is from genome assembly GCA_016219165.1 of Deltaproteobacteria bacterium. Lineage (GTDB taxonomy): Bacteria > Desulfobacterota > GWC2-55-46 > GWC2-55-46 > DRQE01 > JACRCB01. The sequence goes on from JACRCB010000192.1 coordinate 952, forward strand.
TATACGGCCGCGGGAGAAGACAAACGCAGGTGGTTTTTTTATTTCTGGCTCTCCTCGGCGTTTGCGGTGCTCGTAAAGGGCGCGGTGGGTGTCATATTCCCCCTCTCCATCGCGTGCATTTACCTCTTTCTCTCAAACGACATGAAAAGACTCAGGGAACTTTTCAAGGCCTCTTACGTATTGATATTCCTCCTCATAACCCTCCCATGGTTTCTCATCCAGTTCCGTCTGAACGGATGGGAGTTTTTCAACGCCTTCATAATAAGGCACCATATGGAGCGCTACACCGGGGTCATCTCCGGCCACAGGGGCCCCGTCTACTATTACATAGGGGTGCTCGTTCTTGGGTTCTTCCCGTGGGTTGCGCTCCTTCCGGGCGCCCTCTGGAGGGGTATAAAAGAAAAAATAACCGGCTCCGCCGGGCTTCATACGTTTACCGCGGTCTGGTTTCTCTTCATACTCGTATTCTTTACCGTTGCGAGGACAAAACTCCCCAACTACATCCTGCCCCTCCTCCCCGCCGCATCCATATTGGCCGGGGTAACCCTCGCGGAGTTTGCCGGACTTAACGGCCCGAGAAGATGGCTCTACATCCTCTTTGCCCTTTCATTCCTCTTGGCCTCGGCGTCATACGTTATCCCTCTAACGGTCTTGAAGACGGATGCGCTCATACCGGAGGCGCTTCTCTTTACCCTCGGCTTCATATTCCTCGTTATTTCCGGCCTCTCCATACTCGCAATCTTAAATCCCGGTCCGGGACTTGCCGGTATTACGGCGGCCACACTCCTGCTTTTGATATTCGTAAGGGTCGAACTCGTTGCGCCTGTAAACCTTTATCTCCAAAAAACCCTCTACACCTATTCAACCTACATAAAAGGCCTTAACGACGAAACCCTCGTCCTCGCCACTTACAGGATAAATAACCCCAGCATAAACTTCTACTCGGAGAAGGATACCGTAAATCTCTGGAAAAGAGACGATGCCCTGCTTAAAGACCTTACGCTCAGGACAAACCTCGTCCTCGTTACAAAAACGTCCTTTACGGAAGAAATAAAAAAAATATACGCATTCAGGGTGCTGCGCAGGGAAGATGATTATGTCCTGCTGACAAACATGCCGGGGCTCTCGTGGAGGACGCCTTAACTTGCTTTTTCGTCCTTGGCGCTGTATCTTGAAAAAAGTCTCAGGGCGGTGGAACCATGGGAACCAGAAAGAGAATCATCATAATGGGCGCGGCAGGGAGGGATTTCCATAATTTCAACCTCTGTTTTAAAGACGACCCCTCCTTTGAGGTCGTCTGCTTTACCGCGGCGCAGATACCCTTCATCCACGGGAGGACTTTCCCATTCGACCTCGCCGGGGCGCTCTATCCCGATGGAATCCCCATATATCCTGAGGAAGCCCTTCGGGAACTCATCAGGGAGAAAAAGCCGGATTCGGTCGTATTCTCCTACAGCGACGTCTCCCATGAATACGTGATGCACAGGGCGGAACTTTCAATCGCCCTCGGCGCGCAGTTCGTCCTCCTCGGCGCCGAAAAGACCATGCTCAAATCGGTCAAGCCGGTTATCTCGGTATGCGCGGTGAGGACCGGGTGCGGCAAGAGCGCGGTAACGAGGTTTTGCGGGCAGTTGGCAAGGGAGAACAGAAAAAGGGCCGTTGCCATACGCCACCCCATGCCGTACGGAGACCTCCTTAAACAGAGGGTGCAGAGGTTTTCTACGGTCAAGGAGATGGAGGAATCCGGAAGCACCATAGAGGAGATGGAGGAGTTCGAGCACCTTATCGAGGCCGGGATTGTCGTCTATGCGGGGGTGGATTACAAAGAAATACTCAAGTGCGCTGAAGACGAGGCGGACATAATAGTATGGGACGGCGGCAATAACGACCTCCCGTTCATAAAACCGGACCTCGAGATGGTGGTGGTTGACCCCTTGAGGCCCGGCCACGAACTCCTCTACCACCCCGGTGAGGCGAATCTTCTGAGGGCGGATGTCGTTATAATAAACAAGGTGAATACGGCGAGGCCGGAGGATATAGAGACGGTAAGAAAGAACATAGAAGAAAAGAACCCCTCCGCGACAATCGTTGAGACTGCCTCGGCCATAACCGTGGACGATGGAGAGACGCTCCGCGGGAAAAAGGTCCTGGTCGTGGAAGACGGCCCCA
>JACRCB010000194.1 GCA_016219165.1 Deltaproteobacteria bacterium
ACCGCTCTTACGACCTGAGGGTTCGTGGTTACGGGGTTTCTCTCCCCGGATACGACGTTGGGCTTTACGAGGACGGTCTTGCCCTCTAATCCGAGTTTTTCAAACCCTCCTATGAGCGATACGGCCTCCTTTACCATCTCTTTGGGCGGCTTGTCCGCGGCCACCCCGATAAGCGCCCTTTCGCCGTCCGTGAAAATATTCTTGGCGCTCCTCGCAATCTCTTTCTTTTCCGGCCTGTAAAAGACCTGCCCCATGGCGCTCCTTCTTCCTAAAAGAAAGGCCATGGAAGAAATGCCCAGAAATTTGAACATCTCGCGCCTCGAAAACATCCTGATTTAACCTGATGAACGACTTTAGATTACTGCCCTAACTGCCGGTCTAAATTACAATATCTTCAAGTTCTGTGAGCCTGTCTATGACAAGGCCGCACCCGGCGCCGATGAGTTCGTCCCTGCCCCTGAACCCGTACGCCGCCCCTATGACCATTACCCCGGCCCTCCTTCCAGTTTCGCAGTCTACCGCGCTGTCGCCTACGAACACGGTGTCCGCGGCAGCGGCTCCGAGCCTTTCCATGACCATAAGCACCGGTTCGGGATGGGGCTTTTTATTCTGAACGGCGTCTCCCCCCACGACCATCTGAAAAAACCTCTGAATGCCCAACCCCTCCATTATACGTTCGCTGTGCCCCTGGGATTTGTTGGTGACAATTGCCAGACTCTTACCCCTTTCCATGAAATGGCTTAGGACCTCAAGCGCTTGGGGATAAAGACGGGTTTCAACCAGAAGATGCCTGCCGTAGTATTCAAAGAAGACTTCCCTGGCCCTGTCTATCCTTTCCGGGGGTTCTTCCGGCATAACCTGCTCGAGTAGTTTTCGCACCCCCCAGCCTATGTTTGCCTTGATTACATCCAGAGCGAGCACATTATAGCCCATTTCCTCGAGGGTGCGGTTTGCGGCCCATGCGATATCACCGCTCGAATCTATAAGTGTCCCGTCGAGGTCGAATATTATGAGTCCGGCCTTGAGCCTTCTTTCCACAGGGCCTCCGTTTTAACGCCGCCCGCTTAAGTCTTTATGCAGGAACCCCCGGTCTTAAAAAGATAGACAACCATTTTACCTTTTGGTAAGATTCAGTGCAAGGACATTGGTGGGTTAAAGATATGCTAAGAAAGGCGTGCGTAGCCAATCAATTTTACCCCGGCAATCCCGGGGTCTTGACAAAGACCGTTGAGGATTTTTTAAAGAGCGGACGGAAGAAAGAAAGGGCTATAGGCGTAATCTCCCCCCATGCGGGATACATATACTCGGGCAAGGTTGCGGGCAGTATTTTCTCCTCCGTTGAAATCCCGGACAACGTGATTCTTTTGGGCCCCAACCACACGGGGCTCGGCGAAAGGGCGGCCGTAATGACCGAGGGGAAATGGGAAACGCCCCTGGGAAAAATCAGGATAAACGAGGAACTCGCGGGACTTATCCTCCATTCATCGCACCTTTTTTCATCCGATACCCTCGCCCACCTCGGAGAGCACTCCCTGGAAGTGGAACTGCCTTTCCTTTACCTCCAGAACCCCAATATTTCGATTGTGCCCATAACGGTCATGCCCGCGGGGTTTACGGAGTGCGAGGAGATGGGCAAGGCGGTCTCTGAAGCGGTGAGTTCTTACAAAAAGGACGTCCTCATAGTCGTAAGCAGCGACATGAACCACTACGAAGCCGACAAGACGACGCGGGAAAAGGACAAACTCGCAATAGATAAAATCCTCGCCCTCGACGGCGAAGGGCTCTTGAACATTACCCACAGCAGAGGCATAACCATGTGCGGGGTCATACCGGCAACCATCGCAATCATCGCCTCCAACCTTCTGGGCGCAAAGGGGGCTAAACTCGTTGACTACGCGACCTCAGGGGATACGAGCGGCGATTACGACAACGTCGTGGGATATGCCGGGATTCTTATAAAATGAACTATACATGAGCCCGCGGCTTAAGAAAGACGATAGAAATATGGAATCTCTGAAAAAAGCATTTTTGGGGGAAACTTCGGGCACCCACCCTTTGGGGTGGGTCGGAAGAGTTTCCCCCAAGCCCCTTTCAA
>JACRCB010000024.1 GCA_016219165.1 Deltaproteobacteria bacterium
ACGCAAAGAGATAAAAGCTGTTGCAGACATGCTAAACGGCAGACCGAGAAAAACACTTAACTGGAAAAACCCTTACGAGGCTTACCAGCAAGTGTTGCGTTAAAAGGCTGAATGCACCTTAATTTAATGGTTTCTTAATTTCTTTCTGATAGCCTTCTGGAGAAAGAAACTGCCATTGACTCTGAACCCGTGGCAATATCTATTTACGGCATAGTAAGAACGCTGAAACAAACGATGCGTTATATATATAGGGCGTAAGCAAAGGAGGTGAGAAAGAAGATGAAAAAGGTACTGATACTGTTGGTAGCGCTGACAGTCGCTATAGCTTACGGCGGTATGACCATGGCCGAGGAGGCTAAGAAGGCGGAGCCGGCTAAAGCAGCGGCGGCGCCTGCCAAGGCAATGGAACCCGCCAAGACGGTTACAGAAGGAAGAGGCAAGGTCACGGCGGTTGACGTGAAGGCCAAGACAATAACCGTCAAGACAAAGAAGGGCGATGTTACCATATCCATCACGGATGCTTCCAAGATAATGGTGGGTAAGGAGGCCAAGGCCCTGACTGATGTAAAGGTCGGGGATAAGGTAAAGGTAACCGCCGCAAAGAAAGAAGAGAAGATGGAAGAAAAGAAAGAAATGAAGATATAATGATTTAAGACCGGGCCGGGAAGCAGGGGCTCTACGGAGCGCCCATGATTATAACCGGGTTGTATTTTTTTGCAAGAGGCATTGCCTTTTTAAAGGCAATGCCTCTTGTTTTTTATGGACTTGACAAAGGGGATATTGCGCACGATAATTAACAGGAAAAACCCCGCCGGACAATGATGGGTGAATAATTCGTATTTTTCCTTCAGCAAAAGAGGAGGTCGCCATGGCTGTCAAAGAGAAGAAAATCGGCACAATAGACCATTATTACTCGCATCTCGGGGTAGCCACCCTTACCCTTGAGGACGACATCAAGGTGGGCGACACCATACACGTCAAGGGCCGCACCTCGGACTTCACGCAGAAAGTGGAATCGTTGCAGGTGGAGCACAAAGATGTCGCGAGCGCGAAGAAGGGCGACGGCATAGGGCTTAAGGTCGTGGACCACGGAAGGACCCACGATACCGTGTATAAGGTCATAGAGGGCTCGTAATGGCTGAGACGAGCGCCCTTCTTTGCCCGCTCTGCGATTGCGAGGTGATGCTCGACGGGGACGAGAAGATAGGAGACCAGATATACTGCGCCTACTGCGAGGCCCCGCTCAAACTGGCGAAGACAAAGGACGACAGGCTCTATCTGGTGGAGGATTTTTAGGGGGAGGCGCATTCCCCGATTTCTTTATGACGAAAATCATATAATAGTATCTTCAAGCGGCGTATATTTATGTTATGTAAGGCTTAAGGGCTTATGGCGGTAAAAGATTGAGCAAGAGGTTAAAAAAAAACGGAGGATAAGATAAAGGTATGTCAGAGATTAATATCACCGGCAGCATGACTACCGGGGAGGTGACCACAAGGTGGCCGGCCACAAAAGCGGTATTCACAAAACACTTCGGCGCGGGATGCTTCACATGCCCGGCCTTCGGCGGCGAGCCCATCTCGATGGCATGCGCGATGCACTCAACCGATATTGATATGTTCGTAAGGGAACTGATAGAGGCCGCTAAAAAAGAGGGTTAGAGGGGAGGTCTCAAGGCGTATGAACAATATGCTCACGTAACGCAAATCTCTCTCTAAAGCCTTATCCTACGGTGTCCACTCCAGCGATAGCGTCATATTCTCAGGCGGGTTAGCACCGAGTTTTTCACGGAGGATGTACACTCCGTTAACTATCTGCTTGTTTTTGTCGTTTGTCTCCTGACTGCTATAGAGGTAATAATAATCACCCGCAGTCTTATTGTAATCTGGGTGGGGCCTATTAACTCTAGATCGTTTATCAAAAGTAAGATGAAGTATCAATCGTTTCATGAAATTATTCCTCCTTTAATATGATAACGTGGGGGGTTGTGTAACGCCCGGGGCTCTTCCGGAAAATACCTCTGGAAGTTGTCATGCTGAACTCGTTTCAGCATCTCTTTTTTCGGCATGGGATAGACCCTGAAATGAATTCAGGGTGACAGACAAGGCAAGAATCGTGCGCCGGCACCAGCCTTACCCCTTAACGCACAAAAGAGGCCTTAAGCGAGCGACCTTCTGGTTCACCCCGGCATTGTGCATTATATTAACCACCTTATCCACGTCCTTGTAGGCAAGGGGCGCTTCCTCCGCGACATCCGATTTGCTCCTTGATTTTATGATTATGCCTTTTTCCTTGAGTTCCCGAAGGATTTCTTCTCCCCTCCACTGCCTCTTTGCCTGCATCCTCGATAACGCCCTCCCCGCGCCGTGGACAGCAGAACCGAAGCAGTCTTTCATGCCTTTTTCGGTTCCGCGCAGTATATATGAGGCCGTTCCCATGGTCCCGCCGACAAGTAGCGGCTGCCCGACACTTCTATAGGCATGGGGGATTTCCGGCCTTCCGGGGCCGAATGCCCGTGTAGCGCCTTTTCTGTGGACGAGGAGTTTTTTCATCTTCCCGTCCACATCGTGCCCTTCAACCTTGCAGGTATTGTGGGCGACGTCGTAGAGGAGTTTTATGTCCTCGGGTTTTATATTCGTAATCCGGGCGAAGGCAATCCTCGCCAGATGCGAGATGGCCTGGCGGTTTGAGAAGGCGCAGTTTATCCCGCAGTTTACCGCGCTGAGATACCTCTCTCCCTCCGCACTATTTATGGGGGCGCAGACAAGTTCCCTGTCCCTTATGGGTATGCCGTATTTACGGCTCGCCGCTTCGAGGGTTTTGAGATAATCGGTCCCTATCTGATGACCCAGGGCGCGGCTGCCGCAGTGTATTGCCACGAGTATCTGGTCTTTCTTTATCCCGTAGGCCGAGGCCGCATCGATGTCATAGACCTCTTCAACCCACTGGACCTCGAGGTAGTGGTTGCCGCTGCCGAGCGTGCCCACCTGTTTAAACTGCCTCTCCTTTGCCATGCGGCTTACGTTCTCAGGGCGGGCATTCGCCACCCTTCCTCCTTCCTCCGTGTATTCGAGGTCGCCGGGGAACCCGTAACCCTTCTCGATAATGAAACTCGAACCCCTGATAAGGAGTTCGTCTATCTCGGCCTCTTTGAGTTTTATCTCCCCGGTCGAGCCTACCCCGGCGGGGACGTCCCTGAAGAGTTGGTTTGCGAGTTGTTCCTTTAGGGGTTCTATATCGTTTCTGTGCAAGGGCGTTTTTAAAACCCTTACCCCGCAGTTTATATCGAACCCGACACCCGCAACACTTATAACGCCCTTTTCCATGTCAAAGGCGCCCACGCCCCCGATGGCAAAACCATAGCCCGGATGGATGTCCGCCATTGCAAGGGATGCCTTCACGATGCCGGGAAGGCACGCGACGTTCAGGACCTGTCTGAGGGCCGGGGTGAACCCCCCGGCCTTTTTTACCTCGGAATCCCGCAGGAGCCCCTCCGCTGTCTCCCTGTCCGCGTATATCCTGCCCGGCACAAGCATATCGCCTGTCCTGGGTATTTCCCAGACATAGTCCGTTACCTTCCTGAGTTCCATCCTGGATCCGGTTGCCTCGACCGCCATCGTTAACCCCCTATACATCCACCACGCATTCGAAAACGTGCTTGCCTTGTTCCTCCCTGTAAATAAGCCCGGAATACGTCGCCCCCTTCACCTCTGTCTTGACCTCGTTTTTTTCTTCGTTGAAAGGTTCTCCGAATGCGGTCCCTATAAAGAGCCATCCCTCACCGGTTTTTTTTAACTCCCTCACCTCGAGCCTTTTGAATGCAAAGGAGTGCCGGTCCTGTATGGAGAGGATTTCGTTTAAGACCTCTACAAAGAGGAGCGCCGGTTCCCCGGCGCTGGCGCCGAACGTTACGTCCACGGTCTCTTTTACGGTCGTGAGTTCGAACATGACGTTCAGCATGGCCTCCGCGCCGCTTTCAATCGCTTTTTCAACCGTCTCACCCTCGGCATGTATTCCGACGTCCGAGATATGTTCGAGATAAGCATAGGGCATGTACGAAATTCTAACAGGCACGGGGGGAAAGTCAAGTTGTAGAGGTTTTTGCTTGTCAAACCATCCTTAAATATCTATAATTTCAGGATATTAAAAGGTTTTTGCCGTCAGAAAAGATTTTCCGGATTGCCGGCTTCGGAGTGTCGCCCGAATCAATCCCCCTTAAGCAGGGGCTGGGTGCTTCCTTGACTTCGTTCCCCGCCGCCGTGGTAAAAAAGCATATGCTCGAAAAAGTAAGAGGGACGATAAAGAAATACGGAATGCTTAAGAAAGGCGATACCGTCTGTGTCGCGGTATCCGGCGGGGTTGACTCGGTTGTGCTCCTGCATCTTTTGAGCCTTCTAAGGGACGAACTCTCCTTGAGCCTCGTTGTGTGCCATCTGAACCATAATCTGAGAGGCGGGGAATCCGAGAGGGATTTCCGGTTCGTAAGGGGATTGGCAAAAGGGATGGGGCTGGCTTTCGAAGGTAAAAAACTTACAGGCGGAGAGGTTAAAGGAAGGCGCGGGGAGAGCCTGCAGATGTGGGCGAGGGGAAGGAGGCTGAAGTTTTTGAAAGATGCGGCAAGAAATCTCGGGGCGGATAAAATCGCCCTCGGCCACAACCTGGACGACCAATCCGAGACGGTTCTTATGAGGTTCATAAAGGGCGCCGGCCTCAGGGGGCTCGGCGGCATCCTGCCCGCAAAGGGGGAATTCATAAGACCCCTCATCGAGATAGAAAGAGCGGATATCGAAAGATATGCGGGGGATAACAATATCAGATACGTTTCGGATTCAACGAACAGGACTCCAAAGTACCTTAGAAACCGCGTGAGGCTTGAACTTATCCCCTTTATCGAAGGGCGTTACAACCCGAATATAAAGGATACGCTCGCAAGATGCGCGTCCATACTCAGAGGGGACGAGGATTATTTGCTGAAAGAATCGGAAAGGGCCTTCCGCGGCGTCCTGACCGGGGTTGGGAAAGAGAGCGTCATTATGGACGGAAAGAAACTCCTCTCCCTGCATCCGGCGCTCTCCTCGAGGGTTTTTTTAAAGGCGATAGAGACCCTTAAACAGGGTCTTACGAACGGCGTCTATGCGCCGCAGGTTGAAACCTTTTTCTCTCTTTTACGGGGGAAAAGGCCGAATATGGCGGTCAGATTACGCGCGGGGCTTTATCTTAAGAGGGAGTATGAAACAATCGTCCTTTCCTGCGTGGAATCCGATGAGCCGCGCTCCGCGGAAGAAAAACAGGTGCCGGTCCCGGGGGTGGCGAAATGGAGAGGTAGTATTTTGAGGACAACGGTTCTTAAAAAAATACCCCGGTCCCTGAATGCCGGAGGGAATGCCGCTTACTTCGATTACGGAAAGGCCCTCCCTCCTCTTAAGGTGAGATACTTAAGGCCGGGCGACAGGATACAGCCTCTCGGGATGAACGGGCATAAGAAACTCAAGGATATCTTCATAGACGAAAAGGTTCCGCTTGCGCGGAGGAAGAAGGTATTGCTCCTTACGGCCGGAGAAAAGATAATGTGGGCTGTGGGGGTGAAGCAATCGGAGGCCTTCAGGGTCCGGGATACGACAAAAAAAGTGCT
>JACRCB010000199.1 GCA_016219165.1 Deltaproteobacteria bacterium
CCCTTACTTGATAAGGATGAGATTGCTTCGGTCGTTTCACTCCCTCGCAACGACAGGAAAAGGTGTCATTGCGAGGAGCGTTTTTTTTCGTCGTTGCGAGCGACTGAAAGGAGCGAAGCAATCTCGTCTTTATCAAGGGAGGGGTTGCTTCGGTCGTTTCACTCCCTCGCAAAGACGGAAAATTTAGTTTTTCAGCAGCCTGTTAATAGACCCCGGTGAAGAAAATCATAAAAAAGTCAGCAAAGAAACTTTCCGTGCCGCTCGCGCTCTTCCTCGTATTTTCCGGCCTCGTATCGGGCCTGTATTACCGGAACAAAAAGAGGAATGAACCTCCGCGGCCCATCCCGTATGAAAATATCGCGGAACTCGGAGGCGAGATTGAAAGGCTCGAGGCCGTTGAAAAGGAAAAGGGGATTACGTGGCAGGATGGATACAGGCTCGGCATGGCATATCTCTATACGAGAAGGGACCGGGATGCCGTAAGGACTCTCGCGGAGGTGATACGGCTCCGCCCCGGTTTCTCTGTCGCTTACGAATCGCTCGGCATGGCTTATTACAGGCTCGGAGATTTTGAGAAGGCAAAGGACGTCTGGGAGAAGTCCCCCGGCGTGGATACGCCGGGAGGGGAGCATATAAGGGAGTTGATAGGGAGGGCGGAAAAAAAGATTGGGTATAAGAAAAGGGCTCTCCAGTTGGAGAAAATAATCGGGGAAGGAAATGCCGCATGGGAGAAGAGGTATGAACTCTCAACCCTCTACATAGGCCTCGGAAGGCTAAAGGATGCCGTAGTGACCCTTGAGGAGGCGGAGAAAGAGAGCCCCAGGAGCCCGGAACTTTACGATACGCTTGCGCAGGTCTATGCAATGGAAGGCGATTTTGAGAAGGCGGTAAAGGCGGAAAGGAAGGCCCTTGCCTTGAAACCCGGGGACGAGGCGATTCGGGGAAGACTCGCCGAGATGGAAAGGCTTAAAGAGGCGTTAAAAAAGGGAGGGTTCCACCGGCAGGATAAGAAGTGAGGGTGCAAAGCCCGGCATCATCCTTTTTCACGGATGCCGCCGTCATGTATATTTTTTGCGGGTTTTAGCATTTTTCTCTTGCAACTTCCCATAAAACGTTGTATAGAATTAATGTCAAAAATTCTTAGGAGGTCAAAGTATGTCAAAAGCCATGACAAAGGGTCAGGTCGTTGGACACCTCGCGGAGAAAGCAGGCGTGACAAAGAAGGTTATCGCAGGCATTCTCGACGAGTTTACTCTCCTTGCCTATAAACAGGCAAAGAATTCCTTCACCCTTCCCGGGTTAGGGAAACTCGTGCTGGTTAAGAGAAAGGCGCGTGTGGGAAGGAATCCCCAGACAGGAGAGCCGATCAATATTCCGGCAAAAAGGGTGGTAAAGTTCAGAGTCGCCAAGGCATGCAAGGACGCCGTTCTGGCGTAGGTTTTAAGGCGGCAAAGCAGCCGGGAGACGGGAGACCCCGTAAGCGATTCTCCCTGAAATACTCAAAGTGGCGGCAGGTGTGTTCAAAGTACCGCGCCCCTTGTATGGTTTTTTGTCGCCTTGGCGCGTGGCGGCCTTTGCAGGGGCCAATCTTAAGCCTTCGCATGGGGTTGGCCTTGTGTGCTGTTATGGTATACTATTGGTATACTGTGCTATCATAAAGCCCCGCACAGAGCGGGGTTTTATGATTTTGGCCGTGTTGCGTTTGTATTGGCAACGGGTGATTTTTGTCTTTAAAAAATCCCGGGTGCGGGGTTAAGACGAGATTGCTTCCTCGGCCTTTGGCCTTCCTCGCAAGGGCTCAAAGATGGGGGTGTGAGCCCGCGTCGCCGCGAGGCGTGCGAGCCGGGTCGCGTGGGCGCGACAGTCTTTACTTTAAAAATGGGATTGCCGCGCCGTACGATACGGCTTGACCCCCAAGCGAGTTGTATGGTAGTTTTTTAAAATGAATGTCCTCATAACCGGCGGAGCAGGTTTCATCGGGTCGCACCTTGCGGGAAAACTCCTCGAGCGCGGGGAGAGGGTTATCGCGGTCGACGACTTCAATAGTTTCTACGACCCCAAACTTAAATTAGAAAACATAAGCGGGTTCGAGGCGAATCCCGGCTTTACCCTGTGCAGGGCCGATATAAGGGACGCAAGGGCGATTGCACGGGTTGTAGAAGAGCACCCCCCCCACGTCGTATGCCACATGGCCGCCAGGGCCGGCGTCAGACCCTCCATAGAAGACCCTTTACTCTATGAAGAGACGAACCTGAAGGGCACGCTCAATATACTGGAGGCCGTAAAGGGGCTGAACCTCGAAAACTTCGTCTTTGCCTCTTCTTCCTCGGTTTACGGCGCTGCGAGCAAAGTCCCTTTTTCGGAAGACGACCCTGTAAATTCCCCGATATCCCCGTATGCCGCGACAAAAAGGGCGGGAGAGCTGCTTCTCTTTACATATTCGCACCTTTACAAAATCCCGGTTACCTGTCTCAGATTTTTTACCGTATACGGAGAACGCGGAAGACCCGACATGGCGGTCGCGCGCTTCACGAAACTCATCTGTGAAGGCGGTGAAGTGCCGGTTTACGGGGACGGGAGCGCAAGGCGGGACTTTACATATATCGGCGATATACTGAAGGGGCTTATTCAATCCCTGTACACGCCTTTCCCCTATGAGATAATAAACCTCGGGGGGGCGCATACGGCCGAGGTGAAAGAACTTGTATCCATCGTAGAAAAAAACCTTGGAAAAAGGGCGAGGCTTAAGTATCTTCCTCCCGCGCAGGGCGATGTCCCTGTCACGTATGCCGATGTGAGCAAGGCAAAGAGGCTTCTTGGCTATTCGCCGGAGGTAACGCTCGATGAGGGGGTGGGCCGCTATGTGAGATGGTTCCTCGACAGGGTAAAAAAGGCGGATACCGTATGAATGGGGTGCCCGCCCAGCACCACTTTCCGGCGCGAATGCCGGTTTTTCAGAAGAGTCAATAACGGGAAGTGATGCTGGGCGGGCAAATATGAAAGACATAACCTTGCCATCAAAATTCTCCGCCATAAATGGCGGAGAATTTTAAATATCACGCCTGAAGCGCGGGACCGGAGGGTATTTGAAAAGGCAATCTGTAAAAGAGATAAAGGAGGGGCTTAAGGTGGATAGCACCCTTCTCGTGGCGAGAAAAGAGACGGGCGTCAGTAAATCCGGGAAATCCTATCTCGCGTTAAAACTTATGGATTCAACCGGAGAACTTGAGGCACGGGTCTGGGACAATGCGCAATCTCTCGCCGAGGGTTTTACCAAGGATGATGTTTGTTCCGTAAAGGGGGTTGCGATTTCTTACCAGGGCAAGATACAGATAAACATAACCGATATAAAGAGGGTGGCGGAAGGCCAGTTCGAGGCCCGGGATTACCTGCCTTCCTCGAAAAAAGACCCGCTTGAGATGATGGCGGAACTCGACAGTGTGGTATCGGATATGAGGGATGTCCACTTGAGGGGGCTTCTAAGCGCAATATTCGCCGATAGGAAGGCACGGGAACTTTTTATGCTCGCGCCCGCGGCAAAGACCATGCACCACCCCTATCTCGGCGGGCTCCTCGAACATACCCTTTCCATGTGCAAACTCGGCAACCTCGTCTCTCAACATTATGGCACGGTAAACCGCGACCTCCTCATGGCCGGATGCATCCTCCATGACATCGGGAAGATATATGAACTTTCGTATTCGAAGAGTTTCGACTATACCGACGAGGGAAGGCTTTTAGGGCACATAACCATGGGGGTCGGCCTTGTAGATTCGAGGATAAAGGAGACGGCGGGATTCCCGCCCAACCTTGCCATGCTTTTAAAGCACATGATATTAAGCCACCACGGGCACCTCGAATTCGGCTCCCCAAAAAGGCCGAAAACCATCGAGGCCCTCCTCCTTTACTACTTGGACGACCTCGACGCAAAGGTTAATTCCATAGAATCCCTTAAAGAGAAGAGCGAGGGCGCCGGGAACTGGACGGATTACCAGAGGCTCTTCGAGAGGTATATATATAAAGGGGGTTATAGGACCGATGAGAAAGGGGGAGATGTAAGGGACAATGATGCCGGCAAGGACCTCTCCCCTACACTCTTCAAATCCTGAGGGATTATCTTTTCCAAAAACTTTTCCGAAAAACGCTCCTCCTCCGTGAAAGAAAGCGTTAAGATTAAAAAAATCCGTAATAAACTTCTCCGCGGCTGCAAAAAGGCCTTCATCGGTTCCAAGGTCGTATTCGGCGAGGGCCCCTGTCCGTCGAGGATTATGATAATAGGGGAGGCGCCCGGAAGGGACGAGACAAGGCTTGAAAGACCCTTTGTCGGGAGGGCAGGGAGGTTCTTTGTGGGCATAATCGAGGATGTTTTAGGCAGGGAGAGGAAAGATGTCTATATATCGAACGTCGTTAAAATCTGGCCGAGGATTCCCACAAAGAGGGGCAGGACAAGGCCCCCGACGGAGTTTGAAAAAAAGTTCTTCCTTCCCTGTCTCTACGACGAGATTGCGGCGGTAAACCCGCGGGTGGTCGTTACTGTCGGCAAGACGGCGCTCAGCGCCCTCTTCCCTTCCGGAAAATTTGTCCCGAACAGGTGGGTTAAGGACAAACGGGGATTTTCTCTGATGCCCGTCTATCACCCCGCATACATACTTCGCAGGCAAAGGGAAATAAAGGAATTGACGCTCGGACTTAGAAGGGCCCTGTATGAGGTGAGAAAAAGGCTCGAAGGCCGGGGGGGTTGAAGGAAAATCTATGCCCCGCTTTTTTCCCGGCCTCCGAGGGGAGGTTCCTTAGGGGGTTTCCCCCCTTCCACGGGGAAACTCCGATTGAAATCATAAATGCTTGCCAAGAATCTTTTTATATATATAATACCTGAATAGAACACATAACACCATGGCGGCTAACGGCTGGAAAACCATAACCGTAGGCACGGCCCTTTCGTGGCTTATGAAGATAATCCTCGCAGGGCTGCTGCCCTACGAGATATACGGGGGTTACTACCTCTTTGCGCTCGCAGCGTGCCTTTCCATCGTCGTTTCTCTCATCCCCGCGATGGTTGAGAGGAACTACCGGATACACCTTCCGCTGGAACTCGATTTCCTGATTACAAGCGCTATCTTCCTCAACACCTTCATGGGCGAGTGGCTTAAGTTTTACGAGAAGGTCTGGCTCTTTGACAAGGTCTTGCATTTCTACGGGACCGCCGTGACCGCAATACTCGCGTTCATGGTCGTTTATTCGCTCCATTATGCCCGCAAACTCCGCCTCACCCTTCCGTTCATATGGGTGTTTACGGTTGTATTCGCCATGGCCATGGGCGGGATGTGGGAAATCTTCGAGTTCTGGGTGGACAACCTCGTTGGAACGCATATGCAGAATGGGCTCAATGATACGATGTGGGATATGATATACGACCTCGCGGGAGGCGTGATAATAGCCGTTTGGGGGGTAATATATGTGAGGTATTCCCACCCGGATGCGAGAAGAAGGCTCGCAAGACCCCTTGGCGAGGTCTTCGGAAGGGGAAGAGAGGTTGATAAGGGCAACGTGCCGGATATATGAACGTCGTTATATGAACATCGGTATATGAACATCAGGGACCTCGATTATGAAAGGCCTGAAAAAAGAATAGCCGCGGCAGTCCCGCGGTGTTACGGTTCCGCCGCATCCGCGCTGTCTTGACGGTCCGGGAAAATATGGAGAAGGTAGCGATACTCGGGGGCGCTTTCAACCCCATACATTACGGCCACTTAAGGCCGGCCGAGGAGGTAAGGGAGGCCCTGGGTTTTTCCAAGGTGCTCTTTATCCCTGTGTCCCTCCCCCCCCACAAAGACGAAATACTCGCGGGAGCCGGGGAGCGCCTTGAGATGACTTGGCTCGCCACGGCAGGCAACCCTTGCTTTGAGGTCTCGGATATTGAGATAAGCAGGGGGGGGAGGTCATATACCATAGATACAGTGAAGGAACTGGGAAGGAAGGGTGTAGTTCCCGCAATCATCACGGGCTGCGATGCCTTCAACGACATAACGGCCTGGTGCGGGTATGAGGAACTCTTCACCCTCGCCGACTTCGTCGTTTTACCGAGGCCAGGCTACGCGGTGAAGAAGATAGGCGAGGTGGTTCCGGTTGAATTGGCGAGGAAGTTCTGGTATGATGAAAAAAGCAGAGCATATCTGAATTCATTCGGCCGCAGGGTGACTTACGTGGAGACGACACTTATGGATATATCTTCTTCCGGCATACGCGGGAAGATAAAGGAGGGCGCTTCCGTAAGATACCTCCTGCCGGAAGGAGTTTTGGGATTCATCTTAAAAAAGGGGCTTTACCGGTAAGACCCTTCAACAAATCCGGAAAAGGAGAATATTCAAACTGCAACCCAGGAATAAGGCAAGGAAGATAGCCGGGTTTATTCGGGAGAAAAAGGGCGCCGACGTTCTTCTTCTGAATATCAAGAAAATTTCTTCGATAGCCGACTATATCCTCTTATGCAGCGCCGAATCCGCGATGCAGGTTCAGGCAATAGCCGTGCATGTGATAGAGGGGCTCAGGAAAAAAGAGGTGTTCCCGCTATCTGTCGAGGGACTCGAGACCGCACGGTGGGCGCTCGTGGACTACGGGGATGTGGTTGTACACATATTCGTTGAACCTGTCAGGAGTTTTTACGACCTTGAGGGGCTTTGGGCTGATGCGCCGAGGGTCGAGATAGAAGAAAAAAAGGTCTCAGGGTAACGGAGCCGGAAGTTTTTGAACGGGGACCAGAGGATGCCCCCTTTGTCCGGAAAAAACGAGGTAAACGCGCCTTCCGCATGGTTGTCCCCGGGTTTTTTTCCGGACGGGGTTTGGTAAGAAGTCTTCCCCCGGAGGATTTAAAAATGTATTCGCGGGTCATTCTTTTCATAAGCATCGTCATAGTCGTCGGGTTTTTCTACCTTCACACGCTTAACCCCGGGACGGTTAAGTTCGTCGTGACGTCCGACCAGACTTACGTCCTTCCGGTCACGGTCCTCATATTCGGGGGTTTTATCGCCGGCGTTACGCTTATGGTTATTAACCTTCTCTTTGCCGATGCCAGAAGGGCGCTCAAGGATATGAGGTTGCGGAGGGAGAGGAAGTTGTCCGAGAAGGCTGAGGAGGGTTTCCGCGAGGGCGTGAATATTTTTTTGAAGGGCAATACAAAGAAGGCCATAGAACTCCTCGAGGCCTCACTAGATGGAAATCCCAGAAGCCGCGATATAAGGCTTAAACTGGCCGATGCCTATATGGAAACCGGCCTTCATTCAAAGGCCGCTGAGGTGCTCGGGAACCACATCCTCCATAACCCCGACGATATGGAAGTGCTTTTCGACCTGGCGATATGCAGCGAGAAGATAGGGGACAAGGCGGGGTTTGAAAAATCCTTGAGGGAGGTGCTCAGGCTCGACAAGACAAACCCCCGCGCCATCAGGCTATTGAGGGATATGAAGATGAGGGAGGGGGACTGGGAAGAAGCCATAAGATGCGAGAAGACCCTCATATCCTCCGAACGCGGGGAAAACGCCGCGACCCGTGAGAGGGAAAAAAAGATACTCACCGGGCTTCTCTATGAAGCGGCCTTGAGATACATAAAAGACGACAAAATCGATACGGCCGAGGACAGGGCAAAGGAGGCGCTTAAGACAGGGGAGGGGAACTTTGTCCCCGCATACATACTCATGGGAGAGTTGTTTTTAAAGCGCTATAACACCTCCGGGGCCAGGAAACTATGGGAGAGGGCCTACGAGAGGACCAAGGACGTCGTATTCCTCTTAAGACTCGAGGACATATACCTCGGCGTGTCGAACCCGGAGGGCATACTGACTCTATACAAGGACGCCATAAACCGCGACCCCGGCAACGTGAACCTGAGGCTCCTTCTTTCGAGGCTCTATCTGAGGCTTGAGATGGTGGACAATGCCATGAGGGAACTCGAAAGGATAGAGGACGAAGCCTCCGAGAATTTTTTCAGGAAACTCCTCCTTGCCGAGGCCTATCTGAGGAGAAGGCAATCGGAGAAGGCCGCCCTCCTTTTTCAGGACGCCGTTATGCCGGATAAAGACCTTACCCCGCCGTTTAGGTGCGGGGTATGCGGATACATGCCCGGAGACTGGCACTACAGATGCCCGTGCTGTTCCGAGTGGAACACCTTCATCATGAGCGCTGTAACCTCGAGAGAAATTCCAGCCTACGTTCAATCCTTCCAGAAGGCCTCTCAATGAGACCGGTTATACTCATTGTTATGGACGGCTGGGGTATAAACCCCATGCGGGAGGGGAATGCCGTCGAATTGGCCGGCACCCCTAATCTTAAGGGGTTTACCAATAGATACCCCAGTACATCCCTTATCTCTTCGGGCAGCGCCGTGGGACTGCCTGACGGGCAGATGGGCAACTCCGAGGTGGGGCACCTGACCCTCGGCGCCGGAAGGGTGGTATTCCAGGAACTTACCCGAATAAACAGGGCCATAGAAGACGGAAGTTTCCATGATAACACGGCGCTCGTAAGCGCCCTCCGCAGCGTAAAGGAAAGAGGCTCGAATCTCCATCTCATGGGGTTGGTTTCCGATGGCGGGGTTCACAGCCACGCAAACCATCTTTATGCGC